>CAMCLY010000051.1 GCA_945875805.1 uncultured Myxococcales bacterium
ACAACGATAAAAGCGTGCGCGACCAAATACCGCCAATCGCCGAATTGGGCGGGAAAAGGACACATTCGCCTACATACGACCTCTATGATATATTTTGTGCTGTATTATATTTGTTAAAAGAAGTCTGTGCTTGGCGAGCAATACCACATGATTTCTCGAAACGGCAGGTGAGAATGACAACAGTATCCGTTCGCCACCGACACCGTTCTGATACCACGATATCTTGATCCACGATTTATACAAAGCATCTCATAAATCCTTTTTAATGAATCGCGGATTGAATCGGAAGAGGGGGTAGCGGCGTATTGAAGCCAAGGGGGCTTGTCACCTTCACAGTGCTTTACCGCAATGGCGCGGCTTGCCATCGTGGCAGACCATGCCCCCTTGGCGAAATAGCCGCTCAGGGGGAGACTTCCCCCTCCCCCACAAAAAAACAATTGTTTAAAAAATTCCTCGCTTTACGCAAAGCGAGCGCAATGTACAGAATGCTATTTTGCCGTAAATTCAAAATCGCGAATAACCGCCATGTGCTGATTCATGATGCCGTTTCCCCCTTCGGAATCGTCCTTTTGAACGGGGGGCACATCGCCCAGCTCGCCGCGTTTGTAATACACCCGGGAGTCAAAGACATGGCCGTGTTCATAGGAATATCTTCCAATCGCCGCCGGAATCTCCTGAACATGCAGGTCGCGGTCGACAAAGAGCATGTCGAGCGTCTTGCTGCGCGTTTCGTTGGTCGAATCGTCGTTGTTCTGATCTACGGGGAGCTCGACGGAGGTGTACACGACATTTTTGAGTTCATTTTTGCCGTTGGAAGTCGACGCCGAGTTGAAATCCCCACCCACCATGACGTGGTATTCGAGGCCGGCCGCCTTGTCGGAAGATATTTTTTTCTGAATCGAACTCGTCAGTGACGGGACTTCGGCGGCATTGTCGCTCGTCGAAAGGTGAATGCTGACGACGAGGAGTTCCTTGGTCCCGGGGAGGTCGATGAGGGCCCAGTCCCAGTCCCGGTTGCTGATTTTATTCGATTTCCAATAACCGGAATCGATGATTGGACGGTTGGATATAATCCCGTTCGGTATCCATTCGTTACCAAGGTAGCGACCGCGATGGTAGACGTACTCCGCCCCAAACGCCGTGTTGACCATTTTACGAATCGACGCGTCGTCGTTATTGCCATAGCGGAATTCCTGAATCATGACGATGTCGGGTTTGACGGCCTGGAAAATACGGATGCCGTGTCCGGGGTCGTAAGACTGTTTGTTGCCGGTCGAGATGTTGGCGGCCATGGCCCTCAACGTCACGGTTTCGCCAGAACCGCCTTCGGTGTCGACGGTGGTGGCGTCGATCGGAGCCAGGCTCATGGCATTAAAACGCGGATCCATGCTCGTCAGCACAAATTTGATTTGGTACGTCTGTTCGCCGTCCTCCTCGCCATCGCGCGGGGCGGTCACTGTCACGGTCTGGGGGGACGTCCAGTTCGACGCGGAGAACGTGAGGCTGGCCGGATCGAGGGTCGCCTCGGACGTGTCGGTGGACGTCAGAGTGACGGTAACGGGGGCAGAAGGTTCGACGGTGGGACGCACGGTAAACGTGGCGTTGCCGCCCTCATATATCGTCAGAGTCGACGCACTCACGGTCATATTGGCCGTTTCGGTGTACCGATCGTCATCGACGTTGACGACCGAAAGCGACGGAACCGTCATGCCATGATAAGAAAGATCGGCACTCTGTGCGGGCCCCACGAGCACGGAATAGGTGATGTCGCCGTCGATTTCGGCGTCATCCTGCCCCGTAATCGTGAACGTCTTCGGCTGATTCCAGTCCTGCGTAGTAAACGTGTGCTGGGCGGGCGAGACGACGCCCTCGGTTTCGTCGAACGATTTGGCGGTGATGATGACATCGGCGGAGGGCTGAGATTTGAGCACCACGGTAAACGATGCCGTCGTGCCATCTTCTCCCGTCCTGAGTCCCGTGGTCGGCGAGACGATAATGCCAGACTGCGAGGACGAACCGCCGTCGTTGTCGAGGTTGACGAGGGTTACCGGAGGCACAGAGATTCCGCGATATGTCGCGTCATCGCTCTGATCCGTGCTCAGATTCACCGAATACGAAACATCGCCGTCGACTTCGTCGTCATCGACGCCCGTCACCGTCAATGTCTGCGCCACATTCCAGTTGTCGGGGGTAAACGTCACGACCGATGGCGCAACGGAGCCTTCGGTGGGATCGCTTGAGGTCGCGGCAATCTTGACGGCAGCTCCGGGCTGAGAAGCGAGTTTTACTGTAAATGATGCGACCTGCCCGTCCTCGGAAGTGAAAAGGCCGGTGGTCGGTGAAACCAGGACACCCACGCCGGGATGCTGGGAAGCCGGACAGAAAATCTGGCGAATCTGGGGATTATTTTTGAGGGGCACCCCCATCTGATCGACAATAAACTGAAGGTTGACGGCATCGGTCGAGTAAGACCCATTGTCGAGACATGTCGCGGAGACAAGCGCACTCGAAACCTTGGAATCCAGAACTGTCGACGAACTCCCGTCGAGAAACGTCAGCCGGACGCGATTTTCATCGGCACTTTTGACCGTCACTCGGGCCGTGCCCTCCCATGCGCCAGAAATACCAACCACAAACTGTTCGGCCACCCCGGTCTGAGGTACCACCACAGGCGCGTCGGGATTGACATAAAGTGCCACATCATTTTCGGAATCCTCACCGCATCCGGTGAGGGAAAACAAAACCCAGGCGGACAAGATGAAGCATGTCTTTTTCATGGAAACAACCCCAGAAGCAAAAGTGGAAAAACGGCCAAAGTTCACAAAATACCCCAAGCCGAACTCACTATTTAGAACGTACCCTTCGATGAAAAAGGACCGATACCGCGAGTATCCCCCGCAAACGGCCCTTCATCAAAACAACCTGACCTAAGACGGTCAATACTTTATGGTAAAATCGCGAATCACCCCCATGTGTTGCGCCGAATTGCGTTTGTCGGAATCGTACCGTTCGACGGGCGCCACCGCTTCGAGTTCGCCGGCACTGAAATAGACGCGCGAATCAAACACATGTCCGTGGGCATAGGCCGAATCGCCCGTGTGATTTCCAATCGCCACCGGCGTTTCAAAGGCACACAAATCTGGACTACACAAAAGCCAGTCATAAGGAAAGGCTCGCTTTTCATTGGTATTCGCATTTCCATTCTGATCGACCGGGTATGGCGACGAAGTCACAAAAATCGAACTCATCCTCTCCACGACGGGCGCGCGGCTTGTCGTGTTAAAATCGCCACCAATGAGGACGTAATAATTCGCCATGTCCTCGTCGATTTTCGCCTGAATCTGCGCCATAAGCGGTTCCATTTCCTTGGCGTTTTTGTCCGTATGAAGGTGAACGCTTATCGCCAGCAAGTCACGCGCCCCGGGGAGGTCTATCACTGCCCAGTCCCAACCGCGATCCGTGTAGACCGACGACGCCCAGGTACCGCCCGAAACGATGGGATAGCGAGAAATAATCCCGTTGGGTTTGCTGTAATCGCTGCGGTAATACTGAAATTCCTCGCCAAACGTGTCGTCCACAAAAGCCCGTCGATCGTCTTCAGTATCCGTACGATAGTTCTCGTAGTTAAATTCCTGAATGAGCACGATATCAGGCTGGACGGCCTGAAAAATGCGCTTTCCGTGTCCCAGGTAGTACGACGAATAATTCCCCGTCGTCAGATTGGCGGCCATGATGCGCACGTGGACGGAATCGGTCGAAACCGTCGCGTCGATATCGCGGACAACCACGGATATGTCTGGCACTTCAAGATCATCATAATCCAGATCCGCAGACGTCACGCGAAACGACACGCGAACATTCTGATCCCCGTCGGCAATGTTGTCCCTGGCCCCGGAGACCGTCACACGCTTTGGCTCGGACCAGTTCTGAGGGCTCCACGTCAACAATTCAGAATCCAAAAGCAACTCCGAAGTGTCCGACGATGTGACCAAAAGATACACGTCACGCGATGGGGCACGGCTAAGTGAAACCGTAAAAGCGGCCGACTGTCCTTCCTCCACAGAGAGTTCACCTGGAGTCACCATAATATAGACCGGTTCAGGCTCAGGCTCCGGTTCAGGCTCAGGCTCAGGCTCAGGCTCCGGGTCGGGCTCCGGTTCAGGGTCGGGTTCGGGCTCAGGATCCGGATCCGGCCCGGGTTCGGGCTCCGGTTCGGGCTCCGGATCCGGTTCCGGGTCGGGCTCCCGCACATCGTCATCCACGCACATCACTTCACGCGTCATGAACACCCCGTCAAACGCCAAATCCTCACTCGAAAAATCAAACGTCACCAGAGCCGTCCTGTCCCCACCGGGTTCGTCATTATCCATGCAGTACACCCCAATCATGCGGGACACCAGCGCATTCGACGGGCTGATCAACCATGGCGTCGCACTGATCCCCACCACCCCAACGGGCTCGGATCGTACAGATACAATGACGTCCGATGACGGCACCTCCATAAAACGAAGTTCGTAATTTTGTGCGCCCCCATGTTCAGACAATTTCACGGATTCAACCGGAGTCAGCGTCGGCGACCTCTTCACACTTGCCGTGATTCCAGAAGATTCCGAACATCCCGTCAGGGCACATATCCCCAAAAATAGAAGGCATCGCTCTCGAACAGACATAAAAACTCCGCAAAAAAACAAACTTTACCCCCATCGCCGCCGCCTTCCTACATAATGTGATTCTGAAAATCCATATTCTATTTGTAGATTCAATATCTACCACCACAAACTCTTGTAGGTAAATGTAGTTTTATTTTTTCTCTTTTCACCCAATGGACAGAAAGAAACGCCGTTCCATGCGGAGAAGCGCAAATTTTCCGTTGCACAAGGCCTGTCGATGATTTAGGAACACTGCGCTTTGTGTCTCTTTTCTTTATGCCTGATTCTTCACGATGACACAAAACGGTACGTACATCTTTTTTGCGCTTCTCTGGATATTCGAGATGACCAAGAGACAAGGTATGACGATTTTTCGTAAGATATGGATGTGTTCAGCAATATCCTCCATCCTGGCCACGAGTGCATACGCTCAGGCGCAAGACAAAAATCCGCCCCCTGCCCATCCTCAGGACTCCTCCATCGCGCCGGCATGCTATGCGCTCGACGAAAATACCGACTGGCGCGAACTGTTCAATGAATTTACCCGTGCATACCAGGCCAAAGACTACGAAGCGGCCCTCAACGCCACCCAAAAACTCTCGAAAATCTGCGACCACTCCCCCATCCTGAATTACTCCATGGCCCAGACCTACTATCAAATCGGCAAAAACGATGAAGCACTGACGCATATCAATCTGGCCATCACCAACGCTCGCACGTTTTCCATTCCCGAAGAAATCGAAAAACGACTCTTGCAAATGCGCTTTGAAATCGAAAGCGCGCGCAAAATGGCCAAACAGAAAGCCCTCATCGACGACATCCAGCTACAGGCCAGCGATACCGCCCAGAAATTACAGGAACAGCAGAAAATCAGCTCCGATCTGGTCCGACAAGACAGCCGTCGCGCCGAAATCGTCATGTGGACAGGCACCGGCGTCGGCATCGCCGGACTCCTCTCCCTCATCGCCGGCGCAACCCTCGTCGCCACCAGCGAAAACCACAAAACGGTATCCGATCTCCCCACCAGCCCCAATGAGACCGTCGAGGTTTCCTTCAATGGATACCGTTCGGCCGGTCTCATCACCCTGGGCATCGGAATCGGTGCCACCATCGTGGGCACGGTCATGGCCGGAATCGGCGGCTATTTCTACACCCATCCCCTTGACGACGGACGCGAACTCGCCTTCTCATACGACCTCTCTCCCCAACACATCCAGTTCGGCATGACGTTCTAAACAAAATCGACTTTTTTTGTGTCACACTTCCTCCCTCCGCGCATCATCCCCACAAAAGACATCGGACACTTCCGCGCCGACGCACACAAAGAGGAGAGTGAGTATGACCAAGACTGCCGGACTGTTGCTGGGACTGATTCTTTTTTGCACCATGGCTTCCTGCGCCGAGTGGGATGACCTTTCAACCACGGATGCGCTCATCTGCGAGTGCCTGTCCAACCGGCTTGCATTGACGGGTGAAAGCCCGTCAGAGGAGTTTTCCGAAATGGCATTCGACATCTGGGACACTTCCGACGCCTGTGCCCTCCTGACTCAGGCCATTGCCGGACAGTGGCAGGGACTGGGAAACGCCTCTCACCTGCGTTATGTATTCAACCCAAACGGCACGTATGCCCTCAAATCCCCACAACACGACACATGGCGTAACATCCAGACCGGAAAATTCTGGATCGAATACGGCATTCACCTGGGCATGTATCGCGCCGAACTCCACATGACACTCCCAGACGCTGACGATTACCCCACGCGCTTTTATGTCACCGGGGACACCCTCGTCTTTGAAGAGGATATGGGCACTGCCGAACGCATCGCATTCAAAAAACTCCCATAACCCAACATCCACGACCACTCCCGTCGCAAACATTCTGTCTTCAAAAAAAACGCGCGTCCCGGGTACTCCCGGACAAACGCGCGCCCTCTGCGTTCATGTTTTCCAGATGAAAAAACTACACGCGAAAATCGCGCTCGCCTTTCTCGATTTTCTCAAGATTGCGTTCGACAAACTGACGTATTTTTTCATTCGGAATCCTCGGCAGCTCCTTGCGTATCAGTTCCTCACCGATAAGCCTGGTGACCGGAGAGGCATAGTCCATGAGATACTCTTTTAATGTCATGAGCGCATTGGGGTGACAACAGTTCAGAATCTGCATGGATTTGCAGAGCGACATGAAGCGATCGCCGGTACGCCCCTCCCGATAACATGCCGTACAAAAACTCGGCACATTCCCAAGTTTCATCAGCCAGCACACGACCTCATCCAGCGTGCGTTTGTCCGATACATCAAACTGGGCCGACGATTCCGATTCATCCTCTGGTTCGACATACCCACCCACGCTCGTTCTCGAGGCCCCAGAAATCTGAGAAATCCCAAGTTCCAGGGCACGCGCACGCACTTCCTCCCCCTCGCGCGTGGAGATGATCATCCCCGTATACGGCACCGCCACGCGAATACATGCAATGATCTTACAAAACGTATCGTCGTCAATCCCGTTGTCAAACGCCGACGGATCAATATCATCCGCATGTTTGATGCGAGGTACACTTATCGTGTGAGGACCCACACCATGCACCGCTTCGAGATGTTCCGCATGCATCAGAAGCGCCGCAAATTCATATTTATACAGCTCCAGTCCAAACAAAACCCCAAGCCCCACGTCGTCAATCCCGCCTTCCATCGCGCGATCCATCGCCTCCGTGTGGTACGCATAGTTATGTTTGGGGCCCGTCGGATGAAGCGTTTCGTACGATTCCTTATGATAGGTTTCCTGAAAAAGAATATACGTCCCTATTCCCGCTTCCTTGAGCTTTCTGTAATTTTCGACCGTCGTCGCCGCAATATTGACATTCACACGCCGTATCGATCCATGCTTGTGATGTACACCATATATCGTTTTGATGCTCTCAAGAACATATTCAATGGGATTGTGCACAGGATCTTCGCCCGTTTCAATCGCCAGACGTTTATGACCCATGTCCTGCAACGCCATCACCTCGCGCGCAATCTCTTCCTGCGTCAGCTTCTTACGAGGAATATGTTTGTTCTTATAATGATACGGACAATACACACACCCGTTGACACAATAATTCGACAGATACAACGGCGCAAACATCACGATGCGATTGCCATAATACGCCTGCTTGATCTCCCGCGCCAGCGCCTCAACCTGCGCCACAATCTCCTTGTCCTCACACGCCAGAAGCACCGACGCCTCACGATGCGTCAGCCCCTTGTGAAGACGCGCTTTGGCAAGAATCGAATCCAATACCTCACGGTTGCCGCAATTCTCTTCCGCATATCTCAGCGTCTCAAGAACTTCTCCATGATCTATAAATTCCTCAGCTTTCAACGATTTCGGATCGTACATAACTTTTCCTTTAGGGTCAGAAATTTCTTCCCCGGCAGAGTAAGTAAAATGCCTATCCCGGCAACGCCGCATAGGCCGTCTTGACGGTCACGCCCGGCAACCGCCCTATCTTCCCCGAAAGGGCATTGATCGTCGCCGTCGGCGCGTCCACCGCCAGGCTGACAATATTTATCTTCCGATGCTTGTATGGCACGCCCATCCGGCCCAATACCACTTCACGATACTCGTGAATGATCGCATTGAGCATCTCCACCGATTCCAGATTCTCCACAATAATTCCAAGAACCGCCACGCGCGTGTCCATACCCATTCTCCCATAAGGCCGACATTGCCGCCTCACATCCAGCCGCCACACTAAAACAAATCAGGAAAAAATGAAAGATTTAATCCGGGCCCGGGGCTATCCGGTCCTCGACCGGATACGCCCCCGGCGCGCGGCTATCCGGCCCTCGACCGGATACGCCGCGCCATCCCCGTGGCAGGCGGCGAGTCCTGCCTCCATCGCGTTTGATTTCATACCGCCGCCTAGGATATATCCACAAGACATTCGCGCCACCACCGGCGCCCCCTCTAATTTCCGCGGAGTTCCCCATGCCATCCATCGCACCCCTCACTTTCTTCCTCATCCTCATCCTGTCCTTGCCAGGGGGCGCCCTCGCTCAGGACAACCTCGACGCCACCCCTTTCCTGTACCGCAATCAATTGCCTGACGGCGTCCAATACCTGCCGCCACCACCACAGACAGACTCAGACGATTTTGTCGACGACTGGCTCGGCTATCAGTGGGGAAAATCCATGCGAACCACCCCGCGCGGTGAAATGGCCATCAGAGACGCCGACTACCATACCGACGTCATCGCAAAAGGATTTTCTCCCGCATTCGGCATGGACATCTCGCAAGAAAATACCCCACAAATCTATACCCTCCTTTCACGAACCATCGAAACAGGAAAACAGGCCGTCCGAACCACCAAAAAATTCTACTCGCGAAAACGTCCTTACGTCGAGTTCGACGAACCCACCCTCGTCCCAGAACACGAACTCTTCAACAGAATTTCAGGCTCCTACCCGTCAGGACACACCGCCATGGGATGGAGTGCCGCTCTCGTCCTCCTCGAAATCCATCCACAGGCCGCTGAAGCCATCCTAAAACGCGGCTACGAATATGGCGAAAGCCGCATCATCGCCGGATACCACTACCGAAGCGACGTGCACGCCGGACGCATGGCCGCTTCCGCCGCCGTCGCAAGGCTCCATGCCGACCCCGGTTTCCTCGACCAAATGCAAAAGGCAAAAGACGAATTCCTGCGCCTCTCCACCTCAAAAAACAAAAATATCCTTTCCAAAACACCGCACCAAAAACAATAACCCCACAACAATATTCCAAAATATTAAAAACTCTTCACACCTCATCCTTTTAAATCCATCTCTTGCGACGAAAATACACGACTAGCGACACCCCTATCGCAATCATCACCACCCAGCAAATCCCATAGCCATAACGCCAGTGAAGCTCCGGCATCTCCTCAAAATTCATTCCATAAACTCCGGCCACAAAGGTCATCGGAATGAATACCGTGGCTATGATCGTCAAAACTTTCATGATTTCATTCATCCGATTGCTCGAAAGCGATAAATACGTATCGTGAATGCCACCCAGAATATCACGGTATCCTTCAAGCATATCTATCACCTGAATGGTATGATCATACAAATCTCGCAAATACATTCGCGTGTCACCAGATATAATGGGCGTGTCCGATTTTTCCAGAAAACTTATCGCCTCGCGCAACGGCCATACACTCTTCCTAAACGCAATCACCTCCCGCTTGTACTGATGAATCACCGCAAGATCGACACTGTCACTATGCTCAAACACATCGTCCTCGCAGGACTCAATCCCATCACCTATCTTCTCTATCGCCAAAAAATATCCATCTATAATGGCATCCATCAGCGCATACAAACAATGATCCGCCCCCATCTGACGAAGACGACTCTTGCCCTGACTCAGACGCGACCGCACCGCATCAAACACATCGCCTTCCTTCTCCTGAAACGAAATCACATACGTGCGCCCCGCCACAATACTCAGATGCTCCAGATCAAGCTCACGGGCAACATCGTCATATGTCAACATGTTCATCACACAAAAAAGATACCCCGGATAATCCTCGCCCTTCGGACGCTGTGACGTGTTGACAATATCCTCTATCGTCAGCGGATGAATGCCAAATATTTCTCCCACCGAACGCACCAGATCCACATCATGTATCCCTATCACATTGAGCCAAAGCACCCCTTCATGCGACTTCAGCCCCTCCAGCCGTTCAAGCGGTACATCCACATACGACTCACATGTCTCACAGTCATACACCATCGCATCAATCCGAACCGCTTCATGCCGCTGAATCCCTACATACACCGGTGTCCCCGGCTCCATTCCCGTCTTTACGCTGCGTCGCATCCCATGACTCCTTCCCACCCCCCGCTTCTCAAGCCTCTCATACTCTAAAATAACCCCATGGACACAGCACAGACTCAAACATCAAAACTTTTAAAGTGACACATGTAGTTATTTTAATCACACATACACATCTAAAACCACATTAAACTTTTTACAGAACAAACAGAGATCGCCAGATCTGCACAATTCCTTGAGAAAATAGACTTTTCTACTCAAATTATGTTTGTCTTTAATATCCCAGAGTGCTAAGTGGGCGACTCATTTTTTGGCATGATCCACTTCAGCGGATCGTGCCGTTTCATTTTTTAAGGGTTGTGGAAATGACGGATTTAGCGGCTCCTAAAAAGGCCATCAGCATCTGGTGGTTTGCGTTTGGTTATTTTGCGGCTTATGTGCCCTATTCGTTCATGACAAAAGTTCTTACTAAAGGACTTTTAAGCGAACAAGGCACCTCTGACCCCGTATGGGCGGTAAACAGTTTTGAAATCCTGCCGCCAACCATCATGGCTTCCATCGTGGTCATGATCGCCTTCATCTCATGCATGAAATGGTGGAAATATGCCACCCAATGGAAACTCAATCTCGGCTCCACCACCCTCTCTCTGCCAAGACCGCGTCTCCTCGTCCTCTTCTCGGGCATCTGCACCGGACTGGTCGTCGTCACCACCACCCTCGCCTATACCATCGACGGCGTCTCCATCGTATTCGCCATGCTCCTGATGCGAGGCGGTATGCTCATCATGTCCCCCATCGTCGACACGATCTTCAAACGAAAAGTCCAGTGGTTCAGTTGGTGCGCCCTCGCCATGTCCCTCGGAGCCCTGCTCGTCTCGAACCTCTGGGAACCTTTTACCCAGGGAAAACCCATCGCCGAAGTCACCGCCTTTAACACTCTCCTCCTCATCGACCTCGCCGTCTACCTCGGCTCCTACTTCGTCCGACTCTCTTTGATGTCCAAACTCGCCAAAAGCGACAACGACGACGACACCAAAAAATTCTTCGTCGAAGAACAAATGATCGGAACCCCATCGATCCTCATCATCCTCTTCGTCCTCTCCTTCTTTGGCGCCGACGCCCCCCGCGACACCTTCCTCGGCGGCATCCACTACGGGTTCTACGGATTCTGGTCCCATCCCGCACAGGTGATCGCCATCGCCATGGCCATCGGCTTCTGCTCGCAGTTCAACGGCGTCTTTGGCGGCCTCATCCTGCTCGACAAATCCGAAAACGCCTTTGCCGTCCCCGTCAACCGCTGCTCCTCAATCCTCGCCGGCGTCACGGCCACGGTCCTGCTTGCCATCGTCTTTGAAAGCTACAACCTCCCTGGAACCGGCGAGTTCGTCGGCGCAGGCTTCATCGTGGGCGCCATCCTCTTCCTGACTCTGCCCAAGATGTTCGCCAAATTGAACGCCAAAAAACAGCGCTCCCTCGAAAAGAACAGCTAAACTGCCTCCCGGCACTATGTCTTTGCAGCCCTTCGGGGCTGCTTTTTTTTACCCAACTTCCGGTCCATTTTGGCGCCCGGCTATCGGCCTGCGGCCAATACGCCGGGCCGGGCGCGCTATCCGCCTGCGGCCGATACGCGCGCCCCTCGCCGCATTTTACCCAAATACTCCCCCCACGCGGCGCAATGTTCCCCCTCAACCCAAAACGTTACCGACGCACCTCAAAAATGCTCACCGAACCCGCCGCTGAGTTGAGGATCAACACCTGTTTGCGGACGTCGTCATACAAAACGTCTATCGGCCCCATCGGGGCCGCCTCGGACTTCGTCAGCAAAAATGAAATCGGCGTCCCGTCCTCAAACCACACAAACGCCTGCCCGTTGTAATCGACTGCTGCCAGATTGCCCTGTACCGACACAGGTGTCATCACGGTATTGCGCGACGCGGCCACCGGGATTTTGCGCAACACGGCATCGGACGACGACGCACTTTTGAGATCGTCGAGCGAAATGGCATAAAGAGACGGTTGCAAAGCATCCCCCAACACGAGCTCCTCTCCAACGAGGGCGGGACGCCCGAGACTCGCACCGGTCACGCAAAACGTGCGCGGCGACACTTCGGCCTGTTCGATAAAATCCCGAATATTCCACACATCGATACACGATTTGTCAGGCGGCGTCGGATCAGACGTCGCCGAAAAAGAGACAACCCCCGCGTTGACCGACACCAGAAAGGACTCGCTCCCCCCACCAACAATGTGCAAAAACGCCGGGTTGGGCGATGTCGTTTTGTGAGAAATGACGTCACCTTCGGCCGTCACGGCATAAATCATCCCCCCCGTTCTGGAGGCGTCGGCGTAATCGTATTCGCTGTCCGCGACAAACGTCGTGCCCTCATGCGTGACGACATCCACCGGTGCTTTGACCCTCGAACCATCGAGCACCGTCGTTTTTTGTCCCCCGGCATGCGTGACCTTGACGACCTGGACAATCCCCTGACACGTCACATAGACGGCTTCATCGTCGGCATAGACGGAATAAGGCCCGGCATCCTGCCCAAGATCGATGTAATTCTTGCTCAACGCATGACGGTTGAGATCGATGCGATGGACGGCATTGCGACTGTAATCGACCACGTACGCACTGTCGGCATGCCACGTAAAATCCGACGCATACAGGCCGACATCCTCAACAGTGATGAGCGGCGCCAGGGGCGGTTGGACCTCGGAATCGCCAAAATCATCAAAAAGACAGGTCCCATCCAGATCGCGCAAATCGGAGGCATTCGGAGATGCACCCTCGTCGTCAGAACATGCGGACACCGCCATGGCGAGCATGGCAAGCAAGGCTCTCACAAAGATCTTTGAACTCATGACTATCCTCCTCAAGAAAGAACGGCCCGAACATAAAAAAGCCGCCCGAAAGATGTTTCTATGTAAAAGATTTTAACGTTTTTCCTGCCAGACACGCCGTATGGCCGTGACGGCGATCCGGATCATCCGGTCGACGCCGCGGGCGATGGTCTCTTCGTCCGCGCGTTTTGCGCCAAAAACCTGATCCGACACGGTCATCATGGCCGCAGCTCTGATGCCGTGTACCGCCGCCGTCGCCAGCACAGTGGCGGCCTCCATTTCGACGGCGCACACGCCGAGACGGGCGAGTTTTTGGTATGTCTCGTCGGGATGCCCATAAAAGCGGTCGAGGCTGGCGACTTTGCCAAGGTGGCATGGGGCGTTCTGTTCGCGCGCGGCATCGCGCGCGGCGCACAAAAAGTCAAAATCGGACGTCGCGGCAAAACCGAGCGTCGGAATCGACGACCCGGCCATCTGTGCCGCGAGGATTTCCCGCGACGTCCCGTCGGACATGCACGCCCCCGTCACAAGGAGAATGTCCCCAGGATTCATCCGGGCATCCATGGCACCGCATGTCCCGATGCGGATGAAAAATTGCGCCCCAAGACTGGCGAGTTCTTCACACACAATGGCGGCCGAAGGGCCGCCCATGCCGGTCGTCTGCACACTGACGGGCATGCCCTCGCATGTCCCCGTGTAGCCAAACATCTGGCGGTATTCGGTGGTACGTTCGGCGTTTTGCAGGACGTTTTGCGCGATCCATGCGGCACGGTTGGGATCTCCCGGAAGAAAGACGATCGGCGCGATATGGGATGAACGGACGTGAATGGGCATGACTGAAGTCCTTCGGTTTGGGGGAACTGATGCCGCAGACATATGCGCCCGCAACGTCCACGGAAAAGCTCCCCGTGAGGGTGGAATCTGAAATCTCAATGATGAGTGACGAAAACGACATGTCGCCAGCCAAAACAGGCGTGTCGGGACAAACGTATATGGCGGGCGGGCATATGGCGGGCGGGCGGTGAACCCTAAGGTTCCCCAAGGGGGCGCGGCGTATCCGTCCCGAAGGGCGGATAGCCGCGCGCGCAGGGCGTATCTGCCCTGTGGGCAGATAGCCCGCGCCCACACAGACAAAAATGCGACACACCACCGGCTATCCAAGAAGGGGCCTGAGGTATCGACCGGTGTGGGAACGCTCGCATGCGGCGACCTGTTCGGGGGTGCCGGTCACGACGATTTCGCCTCCGGCGTCGCCGGGCTCGGGGCCGATGTCGATGAGGTAATCGGACGTTTTGATGATGTCGAGGTTGTGCTCGATGATGACGACGGAGTGCCCCATGTCGGCCAGACGGGAGAAAACGCGGACCAGAACGGCCACGTCGTCGGCATGAAGGCCCGTCGACGGCTCGTCGAACACAAAAAGCGTCGGGGTGCGCGAGGTTTTGGCGATTTCTCTCGACAGTTTGAGACGTTGCGACTCGCCGCCGGAAAGCGTGGGGCTGGGCTGACCCAGTTTGATATACCCAAGTCCGACGTCACAGACGGCGCGAAGAATGCGCGAGATTTTGATTTGTCCCTCAAACAGGTTGGCGGCATCTTCAAAGGACATGGCGAGCACGTCGGCGATGTTGTAGCCATTGTAACGCACGCGAAGGGTGGAGTCGTTGAAGCGCCGGCCATGGCATTCCTCGCACTCGACGTAGGTGTCCGAGAGAAATCTCATCTCGATGGTCCGGACGCCCGCCCCGGAGCAGGATTCACAACGGCCGCCGTTTTTCTGGTTCGACACGTTGAAACTAAAACGCGAGGCGTTATAGCCGTACATTTTGGCTTCGGGAAGCGCGGCAAACAGGGTGCGGATGTGGTCGAAAACTTTGGTGTAGGTGGCGGGGTTGGATCGCGGCGTCTTGCCGATGGGTTTCTGATCGACTTCGAGAACCCGGCCGATTTGTTCGAGACCTTCGATGCGGCTGACCTTGAGGGATCGCAAGGCCGCGGAGGTACCGGCGAGCTGGGCATGAAGGGCGGGAAGGAGAAGTTCGTTGACGAGGGTCGATTTGCCGGATCCGCTGACGCCCGTGACGCAGACGATGCACCCAAGGGGAATGGACACGTCGATGTGCTTGAGGTTGTTTTGCCAGGCGTCGTGCAGGGTGATCCAACCGTGACTGGGAAGACGGCGCTGCACAGGAATTTCGACGGTTCGGCGGCCAAGGAGATAGTCGATGGTCAGGGAGTTTTTGACCTTGGCGATGGTTTCGATCGGCCCGCTGTAGATAACCTGGCCGCCAAGTCTGCCGGCATGGGGACCGATATCGACGAGGTGATCGCACGCACGCATCGTCGCGTCGTCGTGTTCGACGGCAATGACGGTGTTTCCGCGATCGCGGAGTTCCTGGAGAACACCAATGAGCCGCGCCTGATCCCGCGCGTGCAGACCAATCGAGGGTTCATCCAGAATATACGTGACGGCAGTGAGACCGTTGCCCAAAAGACCCGCCAGACGGATGCGCTGAGCCTCACCCCCAGAAAGCGTAACGGCACCACGATGCAGCTGAAGATATCCAAGCCCCACACGCGAGACAAATCGCAGGCGTTCCAAAAGCGAGGGAAGAAGATCTTCGAGCAAACGCGCACCAAGCGTGTCGAGTTCCACATGGCGAAGATGTTCAAAAAAATGAATGGCCTGATCGACCGTCATCATTTGAAGTTCGCCAAGACTCGTCCCGCAAAAATGCACGTTACGCGCATAAACGTTCAGACGGCATCCGCCGCATTGCGGACACAAAGCCTTGAGCATGTATGGCTCCAGCACTGACCGCAAAGGATCGGATCCCTCAAGCGCCTCGAATGCAGATCCAATCTGACGCACCAGTTCGGCGAGAAACCCCGACCTATCGTCTTCCGAAAACGACGAAAACGGCTTCTTTAGATTGAGGTTGTACGCGCGTTTGGCCGCATTGATGCATTTTGCAAACGCCTTGCACAACGTCTCGTTGCCTTCGAGATCGAGAATGGCAGCCATGGGAGACAGGGCGGAGACCCCTTTGGCCTTGTCATAAATGGGAAGCTCCGTGTCGCCAAGAAGCGTCTCGGGAAGAATGCTCAACACAGAACCGCTGCCGTGACAGAACTCGCAGGCACCCAGAGGCTTGTTGAAGGCAAGCATGTCCGGAGAAAGCTCGGGAAAAGACATGCCACAACGCGGACACGTGGCTTTTTCGCTGAAAATCGACATCTGAGACGGGGCATTATCAAACAGACGTTCGACGAGACACTGGCCATTTCCGTACTCAAGCGCGTGGGCTATGGCTTCGGCAATGCGATCCTTGCGGTCGGGTCTGATGACGACGCGGTCGATGACGACTTCTATCGTATGGCGCACGTTTTCGTTCAGCCCCTCCACGTGGTCGAGAGACACTTCCTGACCGTCGATGCGGACCCGCGAAAACCCGGAGTGACGAAGGGCAAGCAGAAGATCGGCATGACGGCCTTTGCGCTGGCGGATGAGGGGCGCATAAATGATCGCTTTGGTGCGCTCCGGCCACGCCATCAACCTGGCAAGAATCGTGGCGCGGCTCGACTCGCTCACCTCAATATGACAGCTTGGGCAAATCTGAACCCCCGCGCGTCCCCACAACAGGCGGATGTAATCGTATACCTCGGTCACCGTCCCAACCGTCGAACGCGGGTTGTGACTCAGCGTACCCTGGACGACGGCAATCGACGGCGTCAGTCCCGTCACACGTTCCACCGAAGGACGCTTGATCGCACCCACAAACTGGCGCGCATACATCGACAGCGTGTCCAGAAAACGACGCCGCGATTCCATATAAAGCGTGTCAAACGCCAGCGTGCTCTTCCCAGAACCGCTGGGCCCCGTCACCACGACAAAGGCGTACTTGGGAATATCAAGCGTCACGTGATCAAGATTGTTTTCCGTGGCGTTCTCAATGTGAATGACATCGACTGGTTTGCTGGTTCGACTCATGGATCCCTGAGGTCTCGGCGGCACTTCTCCGCCGCCCAATCTAAAAAATGGTCAGTAAAATTTGCACACCCTAGCTTGCACGCAGCATACGGATTCAGCGGCACGATTTCTGGCAATGCCCGTCAATGGCCTGACGCAACCGCGTCTGAAAAAAACGGTTCGTCTCGACGCGAGAACGCGCCTTGAGTACGTCAATCGCCGCCTGACCAGGGCAGTTCTTTAAACTGTCAATCGCCACAAAACGAATGAGATCCCCGTCATACGACAAAAATGGCTCTATCGCTTTGGGGGCAAGATCCGGGGCCACCTTCACGTAGGAACGAATCGCCTGAATGAGCATCAGAGGATGTTCCACCTGCTCGGGATGCGCCAGCACCGATTCAAGCGTCTCGCGATTCTGGGGCGTCGCAAAATACGACAACGCCTGAACGGCACGCATACGCACCGAAAGAATCACGCTCTCGTCCGCAAAAATCGCCTGAAGATGCGTGTCCGCATCCGGACTCGTCGACAACAGATCCTCTTTGGATGGAAAATCGCAGTGCGCATTCAAAAGAAGCTCGATCTTCTCGCGATCGCTGAACTCCCGGTTCTGAATCACACGGCGCGTCCGCAACAACGGGCGCGCTTCCGACGACGAAGCGCTCTGCGCAGCCACCTGGCCCACGGCGCGCCCGCTCTGCACATCATCCTGGCCCACGGCGCGCCCGCTCTGCACATCATCCTGGCCCACGGCGCGCCCGCTCTGCACATCATCCTGGCCCACGGCGCGCC
>CAMCLY010000052.1 GCA_945875805.1 uncultured Myxococcales bacterium
CCCCCCCGCCCGCCTCCCCCCCCCGGGGGCTTTGGGTGCCGCGCGGCGGCGGGGGGGCGGGGGGGGGGGCGGGGGCGCCGCCGCAAATGACGGCGCGGCGTAGGCGCGCAAGGGGGAAGGACGGCCGTGCCGGACGCCCCCGGGCGCATAGCCGCGCGCGCTGGGCGTATCCGCCAGCGGCGGATAGCCCGCGCCACCACGCCACACGCAAAGTACTCTTGAATTTTTCGTCAAAACAAACGACAACGCCTCGCCCTCATGCGCCCCAAATTTTGGCGCAAAACATCCGGGCAGACTCACCACTCCACGATTTCGCGATAAGGAAACGCTCATGCGATATTCTCAGGCCTTTATTTTTACGCGCAAGGAAACGCCGGTCGACGCCGAATTGCCAAGTCACCAGCTCATGTTGCGCGCCGGTTACATCGATCAGCTCACGGCGGGCGTCTACACCCTCATGCCGCTGGCATGGAGAAGCGTGCAGAAAATCGAACACATCATCCGCGAGGAGATGAACGCTGCCGGGGCTCAGGAGATTCTGCTGCCCATGGTGCAGCCGGGCGAAATCTGGATGCAGTCGGGGCGATGGGAGCATTATGGCAAGGAACTCCTGCGATTCCGCGACCGAAAGGACCAGGATTACTGCCTCAGCCCCACCCACGAGGAAGGCGTCACCAACCTCGTCCGAAATTACATCAACTCCTACCGCCAGCTGCCGATGAACCTCTATCAGATTCAGGACAAGTTCCGCGACGAGATCCGCCCGAGGGCAGGACTGATGCGGGGGCGCGAGTTCATCATGAAAGACGGCTACTCGTTTGACGTCTCGTTTGACGCCGCCGAAATTTCCTACAAAAAAATGTACGATGCCTACTCGCGGATTTTCAAACGCTGCGGCCTGGAGTTCCGCGCAGTCGAAGCCGATTCGGGCAACATCGGCGGTTCGCACAGCCACGAGTTTCAGGTTCTCGCCCAGACCGGCGAGGACAGGATTTTGTCGTGCCCCAAATGCGGGTATGCCGCCAACGAGGAGAAGGCCGAGGTTCGGCGCGACCTGCATGACACCGCATTCACCGTGTCGGCGGCCACTCCGGCCCGCGAGGAAGTCTTCACCGGCAACGCCCACTCCATCGACGAGGTCGCCGCATTTCTCAAAATCTCGCCCGAAAATTCGATCAAAACCCTCGTCTATCTGGCCGACGGCGAACCCGTCGTCATTTTGATGCGCGGCAATGACAACCTCAACGAAATCAAACTCGCGCATGTGTTGGGTTGCACACAGCTCGTCATGGCCAGCGATTCGGCCATCGAGGAAATCATGGGTGCAAAACCCGGTGCGCTGGGCCCCATCGGAATCAAAGTGCCCGTCTATGCCGACCTCGCCGTGGCCACCATGCACGACTGCGTCTGCGGCGCCAACCACGACGACCACCACTTCCTCCACGTCGAGCCCGGGCGCGACTTCGAGGTTAAGGCCATCGTCGATCTCCTTCTGGCCCAGGCCGGGGATCCCTGTCCGCATTGCGGCGAGTCCCTGCAGGGATTCAGAGGCATCGAGGTCGGGCACGTGTTTTTGCTCGGCACCAAGTACAGCGCCCCCATGGGCGCGGTTTTCCTCGATGAAAAAGGCGAATCAAAGCCCTGTGTCATGGGATGTTACGGCATCGGGGTGACGCGCGTGCTGGCCGCCGCCATCGAACAGTACCACGACGACAACGGGATCAACTTCCCCACCGCCATCGCGCCCTATCAGGTCATCGTGGCGCCCATGCTGATGAAGAGCGAAACCGTCACCGCGACGGCCGATCGGATCTACGAAGAACTGACCCGCGCCGGCATCGAAGTCCTCTACGACGACCGGGACGTGCGCGCCGGCGTCAAGTTCAAGGACGACGACCTTCTGGGCATCCCGTATCGCATCACCATCGGCGAGAGAAACCTCGCCGAAGGCAAGGTCGAGTTCAAGCATCGCGCCGACAAGGATAACGAAAAAATCGACGTCTCCGAGATCGTCGAATACGTCAAGTCAAGGATTCAGGCCGACTTAAAGGCGGTTTAACCTCATGCCCATCCAATCAAAATCCCCCAGACAAGCCCCACCGGCGGCGCGCGCAAAGCGCGCAGACGGTCTAAAAAATGACAGGCCGCGCGCCAGGCGCGACTCTGACGAAAGGTCTCACCCCGCCGCCAGGCGCGACTCTGACGAAAGGTCCCGCCCCGCCGCCAGGCGCGACTCTGACGAAAGGTCCCGTCTCGCTGCCAGGCCGGCGGGCGACGACTTCTTTGTCTGCGGGATTCATCCCGTCGAAGAAGCGCTGGCCACGATTCCCGCAGAGACCCTCTCTCGCGCGCGACTTTTTGTGGCCGACTCGCGCGTCGTCAAAGACCTCGACACAATCCTTCACGACGCCAACGCCATCGGAATCCCCACGCGCGAGGTGTCCATGCAGGCGCTGTCGCAACGTACCGGCGAAACGCGCCATCAGGGCGTGTTGCTCGAACTGCCCAAATTTGCTTACCGCGATCTGGACGACGTGCTCGACCATCTCTCGCCGCACCCCCTCATTCTCGTGCTCGACCTCATTCAGGACCCGCACAATCTGGGTGCGATCATCCGTTCGGCGGCGGCCTTTGGCGCCGACGCGGTCGTCATCGCCAAAGATCGGGCGGCCCAGGTTACGCCCACGTGCATCAAAACCTCCGCAGGTCAGGCCTACCGGGTCCCCATCTGCCGGGTGTCCAACATCGCCCAGACGTTGCGCCAGCTCAAAGATCTCGATTTCTGTATCCTCGGTGCCGATGTCGAGGGGGATTCCATCGAGGACGTCGATTTTCATCGCGCCACTGCACTTGTCATGGGCAGCGAGGGAGACGGCATGCGCCGGCTCACGCGCACCCTGTGCGACCAGATGGTGCACATCCCGCAAAATCCCGCCGTCGAATCCCTCAACGTCAGCGTCGCCACGGCCATTTTGCTCTACACTGCCGCACGCGCGCGCACCCTCCCATGGCACTAAAACCGTTCGCGCGCGCCATGTGCCGCGCGAAACTGTTGACACGCATCGCCTTTGGGGATTAAAAGGCAACGCGTGCGAGGCTTTGAGAAAATTCAACCTCGTATCCGTTCACCCAAATGCCGGGGTGGCGAAATGGTAGACGCAGGAGACTTAAAATCTTCTATTCCCTGTGAATGTGCGGGTTCGATTCCCGCTCCCGGCAATATCCAGATTTAATATTCAGCCGCGCAAGCGGCTTTTTTTTTACCCCCGGAGGAGTCCCCTATGCTCTCACTCGATACGCTCAACGTCCCGCAACGCAACGCGGTGACGTATCAGGGACCCAGGCACTGCCTCATCCTGGCCGGAGCCGGCAGCGGCAAAACGCGCGTGCTCACCTATCGCATCGCATGGCTCATCTCGCAGGGGGTCGATCCCAAATCGATTCTGGCCATCACGTTTACCAACAAGGCTGCCGCCGAAATGCGCGATCGCGCCACCGCGCTCATCGCCCAGAACACCCCGGACGCCGCCGCATCCGGCGTCCTGCTCTCCACATTCCACGCCTTCGGCGCGCGCTTCCTGCACCAGTTCGGCGCTTACGCCGGACTCCATGGCGCATTCTCCATCTACGCCGAGTCCGAACAAAAAGCCCTCGTCAAAAGCGTCATGACCGAACTCGCCATCCTCCACCCGCCCTCCGACGCCGAGGACCGAGACGCCAGACGCGAAAATGCCTCCGTCGGCGACACCCTCGAACTCATCCAGAACTTCAAAGAAAAAAACATCTCCGTCGAAGAAGCCAAAAAAATCGCAAATTCCCGCGAAGAAACCAACGTCGCGGCGGTTTATGAGCGTTACGAACGCCGACTCCTCGACAACAACGCGGTCGATTTTGCCGGACTGCTCCTCTGGCCGCTTCACATCCTCAAAACCTACGATCTCGTCCGCGCACGCATTCAGCGCCAGTACCGCCACATCCTCGTCGACGAGTTTCAGGACACCAACACCGTCCAGCTCGACCTCCTCGGCCTGCTGTGCGGCCCCGAAGCGCGCATCACCGCCGTCGGTGACGACGACCAGTCGATCTACACATGGCGCGGCGCAGAACCCACCGCCATCCTCGACTTTTCAAAACGTTTCGGAGAATGCGAAATCTTCAAGCTCGAACAGAACTACCGCTCCACCCACCCCATCCTCACCTGCGCCGCAAATCTCATCGATCACAACATCCAGCGCGCCCCCAAACGCCTCTGGACTGAACGCCAGAAGGGCGAACCCGTACACATCGTGTCGTATGACGGCGATTCAAGCGAGACATACGGAATCATCCGCGAAATCCAGCGCCGGCGCCGCACCGAAAATCTCGACTGGAACCACTTCGCCATCCTGTTCAGAAAAAACAGCATGTCCGTCGGATTTGAACGCGCCTGCGCCGAACAGGGCATCCCCTACCAGCTCGTCAAAAGCATGGGCTTCTTTGAACGCGAGGAAATCGTCGACCTCATGGCCTATTTGCGCCTCGTCGTCAATCCCGCAGACACCATGGCCCTGCGCCGCATCCTCAACAGACCCGCGCGCAATATCGGAGACAAAACCTGTGACCGCATCGCGGAGCTCCTCGATCTCCGCGTCGCCAAGTCCCAGCCGACAGACCCCGCCCCCACCCCAAACGCGCCAACCCTCCCACGGCAGCACTCCCTTTTTGAACCAACCCCCGTCCCCACCGCCGTTCCCGCACCCCCCCCCGTTCCGCAAGATCCCGCCGACATGCTCATGAACCTCTTCCGCGACATCGTCGACGGCCACTGCAAACTCCCTCGCGCCACCGCCAAAACCCTCCAGGGATGCGCCAGCTTTCTCTCCCTCCTCGAATCCATCCTTCCATGCCAATCCCAGTCCCCCGGCGAAGTCCTCCAGACCATCCTCGATCAATCCCAGTACATCACCCATCTCCAAAAAACCATGGCCCGAAAAGGCGCCGATTTCGACGAAGCCCAGGATCGCATCCAATCCCTCCTCAGCACCCTCAACGCCTATGAACGCGATCACGACGACGGACTCGCCGGATTCCTGGAGTCCATGGCGCTCGTAAGACCCGAGGCCGACGCACGCGAAGACTCCATCAAACTCATGACCATCCACAGCGCCAAAGGGCTCGAATTCGACGTCGTCTTCATCGCCGGCATCGAAGAAGGCATCCTCCCCCTCGATCGCGGCGGAACCTGCGATGTCGAAGAAGAACGACGCCTCATGTACGTCGCCATGACCCGCGCCAAACGCGTCCTCACCCTCTCCCATGCCGACCAGCGTTTCGAGTTCGGGCGCACAATCCTCCAGGAAAAAAGCCGCTTCTTCCAAGAACTCGACGCCCCAGGACTCATCGACGCCACCATTGCCCCCGTCGATTCGGAATCCTCCCACGCCACACGCCCAAAACTCGCCTGGTCCTCACGCCGCAGACATGACGCCTCCCCCTCGGACGATTCGCGCAAATTCTACGACATCTCCGACGAAGTCGGCGAAGGCATCACGCGACCGTTCGGACGAAAACGCGACCGCACTCCCCCTCCTTCCCCACGCCATGTCTACAACAATTCCGCGGCCTCTCCTCGCCAGCCCTACCTCAAAGCCTGCGACAAACAAGGCGCTCCCGTCTGCGTCGGTTCATCCGTCACCCACGCCATCCACGGAAATGGACGCGTCATCGCCCTCGAAGCCAATACCGGCGATTTCAAAGCCACCGTCGATTTCGTCAAATCCGGCATCCGCACCATCATCGCACGTTTCCTCCTCGTGACGGACGAATAACATCTAACTTTATATATATTAACATCTATCAATAGATATTTGATTCTACAATTATCGTTTTCTTTTTTGGGCGCGGGCTATCTGCCTCACGGCAGATACGCCCTGCGCGCGGCGCTATCCGCCCATGGCGGATACGCGCCGTTTTTTTTGCATACAAAAAGCGTCGTGAACAAAAATAGTTCACAACGCTTCGTATGTATTTAATCAAAAGATAAAGTGAGTCACTACACATGGAAAACCACAGAGAAGATAATTTCGCCACCAAACAACGAGTGTTCTCCCTCATCCTCTTTCCATTGAGTCTCTCTCGTACTATCAGATCTGGGGGCAAACGCCCAATAACCTTTGTGATAGTGATATTCGCCCATTAACGTAGTTTTAAAAGATACAAGTGAAGTGATTCTCCAGTCAAACCCGAATCCAAGTCCCATCGAAAATGCTGGAAACAACTTTTTACTCGTATGATAGTCAACGGAATCTATACACATCAAATGAAAACCGATGCCCGCAACACCCGAAAAGTTGAAAACGTCACCTCGGTAGAAATCGAATTCATTGCTGATCCAAAGGCGCACCGATGGATAAAATATAAAAAGCGCCATGGATTTATAGGAAATATCGACACCCAAACGATAAAAGGAACTGAGACGTCCCTGTACAAAAAAATTAATGTTCGTAAATTGTGCCGAGCTTACAATAGACTGTTCCAATTCCTTTCTAATGCGATTAAATCCACCACCGATACCAACACCAATGGTGACGTCGCCAAATTCATCCTGAGGAGTGGACGCCGAATCCTCTGCCAAAGCCGGATTGACACTGAACATACATAATAGAAAGAATGGCACCCAAAGATGTTTGAATATATTCAACATGGCCGTTACTCCTCACATACTTTGTAAATTCTCTCACCCCTGCATGGGTTCAACCACACATGTTGACCCCATGCAGATTCACCCTAGTCCAAGCAAAGACTCGCGTCAATATGACTTTTGTATTATTTTTAAAATTTTACGGATAAACCTTTATCCAATTCAAAAAAAACAATAACTTTTCTATTAAAATTTTACAAACAATACTCCACTCGTGATACATGGGCAAAGCCTCGTCTCAAATACCTTCGATAAAAATGGCCTAAATCACAACTCGATTCTGCAATGAACGCCGACGCATCCACTCAAAATGGCCATGACGTTTTCTAACCATTTCCACGATATATGATAACATTCCAATGGAACGCCAAAATGTATTCTGCATTTCTTTGGACACGTTCACACAAAAAAAAACCGCCATCGGCATGTGCCGATGGCGGTTCAAATCTCATGGAACAGAATTAAACTATTTCACGAGCGTGATGCGTGCATAACCGTTCCCAGTATGTCCGGTCTCGGTGCTACCCGCAGGGGCAGGCATGGATGCATTGCCGGCAATAGTTTGAGCGTTGGTAAGGATTGTATTGATGTATCCCGAACCACCACCACCATTGGGTGTACCATTTCCGCTATAGGAGGTGCCGCCGTAGCCACCATACCAGCCGCCGCCACCGCCTGCAGCATAACCATAAATACCACCATCCCCGCCTTGCCCAAACGCATAGCCCGTGGTTTGCGTGCCGCCTTCACCTTCGTCCTTGGAGTTAGTACCTGTGTTCTTTCCTCGACCTCCTGTAATTCCGCCACCATCTCCGCCACCTCCAGAATTATTACCGCTACCACCACCGCCGCCTGCAACGACATAAATGGAAGAACGAAGTGAGCTCAATTCAGAAAGCAACCCCGTTGCTGACGCAATATGCGTTGCACCGCCCGCGCCAGAACACCAGTATCCAGTACCTCCACCATTAAATCCGCCTTTTGCAACACCGCTTTGTATTTTCGTACAAGTTTCCCCTTGCCCACCAACGTAAATATATAATTTAGTTGTCGTAGACAAAGTCACATTGCCCGTGGAATACCCTCCTTTTCCTGGATTCTGTGTACAGGATCCCCCCTGCGCCCCCCAGACTTCAAGTTTATACTTACCGGCAGGAAGGTCTACAGACTGAACAGCGCCCGTATATTCAAAGTTCTGAACTTCAGGCACCTTGATGAGATTGAACGTCACCTGGTTACTCTTGATCCCCGCATAGACGCCGCCGTTTGCCATGCCGATGATGGACACTGTGCTGGATGCCGAGGCCACTTTTTCAAAGTTTGCGGTTAGCGTCACCTTTTGAGGCACATTCCAGTTGGTGGTCGTAAACGAGACCGAAGAATTGCTGAACGACAAAAACTCGGGCTTGGAGGCGCCGAGACTGACCGACACGTTGGTGGCAGGCTGGACGCCGAGGACGATGGACACCGTCGTCGTGGGACTGCTCTGGTAAATCGTCATCGGAGAAGCCGTGAGGACGACGGAGGGCGCTTCGTTGTCGATGATCGTGTACTTCGCGGACTGGCCGGTAATGCCATTGAACTTGGCATCCGTAGAAGAAGCCGTGAACTTGACATAGGCGGTCTGCGTCCCGTCGGCCAGGTTGTCGTCGATGACCTTGACGTTGACGGTCTGCGGGGTGTTCCAGTTGTCCTTGGTAAATGTGAGGTTTTTGCTGCTCGTCACGTCGAGCTCGGTGGTGTCGGAGGACGCCACGGCCACTTTCACGTCGGCGGTCGGCTGGGCCTGGAGCTTCACCGTCATGCTCGTCGTCGAACCGCTGTTTTCGGGGAATGAAGCCGCGTTGGAAGAAATCACAAACGCCGCCATATCATTATCGACCGTCGTAAACTCGACTTCTTTCGTCTTGTTATTGAAGTTCTCATCGCTCGACGTCATCTTCAATACGACCTTGGACTTGATGTCGCCATCGACGAGATTGTCATCGACAGAACTGACGTTGATCTCCTGCTGGAAATCCCACTGGTCTTTTTTAATCGTGACGGCGGACTTGGACACCTTGAGTTCGCTCGGGTCGGACACGCTGATCGCCACGGAGACATCGCTCGTCGGAATCGACGACAGCGAAAGGCCCATCGCGACCATGTCGGCACTGCCTTCCTTGACGATGGCGGCCGTGCTCATCGTGTTGACGAGTTCCGCCGTATCCGTGTCGACGACGGTCGCATTGACGACGAGGGCTTCTAGGGTGTTGTAGTCGGTGTCTTCCGAAGAGGACGTGAAGGTGATCTTGACCGGCTGATTGCCGTCGATCATGTGATCGGCGAGTCCGTTGATTTTGACTTCGGCGCCGGTGTTCCAGGTTTCGCTTGTCAAGACGACGGATTCGGCTTCGGGCTGGGCTTCGGTCGTATCATCGACGGCCACCGAAATCGTGACGTCGCTCTTGGGTTTTGTATTGAGTTTGACGGTCAGGACGGCGTCCTGCGTCTCCTTGATCTCGAAGACTTCGGGATTGTTGACGACAAATCCGGCGACGTCATTGTCGACATTGGTCACCTTGATCGAGGCGGGCTGGAGGTCTTTGTAATGGGGATCCTCCGATTCCGACAGATTGAACGTGATCGCGTATTCGACATTGCCGTCGTGCACCACGTCGTCGACGCCCTTGACCAGAACTTCCTGAGGCACATTCCAGTTTTCGGCCGTGAAGGACACACTGGTCTTGTCCAGTTTGCCTTCGGCCTCGTTGGATGACGCAAACGTCAGCGTCACCGCTTCGGAAGGAATCGAAGAGAGGGCAACGGTAAACTTGGCGGCTTCCTGTTCCTGATCTTCGTACGTCGTCAGCGTGGTGTCGGAAATGACGAAACCGGCCACGGTGCGATCGAGATTCGTGAGTTCGACAGAAGTGGCTTCGAGCCCCTGGAAATCGTTGTCGCCGGAATTGGTCGTGATCACGACTTTGTACTTCTGATCCCCGTCAATGAGATAATCATTGACACCGGTGATGATCACGGACTGCGGCGTCTGCCAGTTGTCGGCGTTGAACACGATTTCGCCGCAGGCCACTTCGACCTCTTTGTTCGGGCTTTCCGTCTCGACGGCGCACGTGATGTACACATCCTGCGTCGGCGCATTGTTGAGGTGGACGCTCAGCGACACCGTGTCGCCATTTTCGTCGGATTCGAGATCTTCCGGTTCGTCAATCACCACCGCAGGGGCGACGTCAAACTGGCAGATTCCCTCCGCATCGCACGTTTTGCCCGTGACACAGGGTTCCTTTCCAAGACAGGCTTCATACGTGCAGACGCCCTTGGAACACACCATATCTCCCTCGCACGTCACGTCGAGGCATTCGTTATCATGGCACGTCCCGCCCTTGCAGGAACGCCCTTCCTGACAGAACACGTCCAGACATGCCGTCTCTTCACAGATGCCCTTGATGCACTGCCAGCCTTCGGAACAGGTCACCGTTTCGCACCCGTCGTCGACGCATTCGCCCTTTGAACAGACCTTGCCGGGATCGCACGTCTTCTCGACGCCATCCTCCAGACAGGCATCGTCGATACAGCGAGCCTTGACGCAGGTTTGCGCCTCACCGCACACCACGTCTTCACAGGGATCGATCTCCACGCATTCGCCGGCATTACAGCGATACCCGTCGTCGCAAATTTTGTTGGCGCAGGGATCGTCGTCGACACAGGCGTCCTCGACGCACGACTGTCCGTCATTGCAGACAACTCCGCCACAGAGATCCTTGCACGCATCCGCCACGCACTGCTGGGAATCCGTACACACGCTTTCACCGCAGAGATCCTTGCATTCGTTGTTGACGCAACGTTGCCCGTCTGTACATTTGGCACACGGATCCACCGGTTTGTCCACGCAGACGTTGTTCTCGCAGTTCTGATCTTCGGTACAGCTGGCACACGGATCCTCCGGTTTGTCCACGCAGACGTTGTTCTCGCAGATTTGAGTGTCCGCGCAGACCACTTCGCCACAGAGATCCACGCATTTGTCCTCTCTGCACTCCTGATTGTCGCCGCAGGTTTCACCACCACATGTCTTCTTGGAACTCCCACCGGCGTCATCCCCGCACGCACCAAGCGCAAAAGACAGAGACACACACGCCAGAAGCGCCAGACGCCTCTTCAATCCTTTTTCCATCCCTCGTTTCTCCTTATAAGAAAATGGAAAAACACCACCCGGCCGAATTGACTTCAAATTTTATCAAAATCAGTAAATTTCGGTCGGAAACACATGCACATACCGTTTTAGATTGAAATAACAAATGCGTTATTTCGCAACGCCGACCGTGTAACACCTAAACAGATTTTGATCAATCCTATGCGATACAATAATCGGTACGATAGGAGATTTCTTTCGATAAGGATGGGAGCTTAGGTTTCGTAATATGAACATTCACACACATAAAAAACCGCCATCGGCATGCGCCGATGGCGGTTCAAACCTCATGGAACAGAATTAAACTATTCCACGAGCGTAATGCGTGCATAACCGTTCCCAGTATGTCCGGTTTCGGTGCTACCATTAACCCCAGGAATAGAGGCGTTGGCAGCTATGGTCTGAGAGTTGGTGAGATAATACTCACTATTTAACGTATATTGGTCAGCATCTGATGCGTTGCCCGTTTTCCAGGTGTTGTAATTGGTTTCAGTATAAACCCAACCAGAACCACCGGTAGGTGCATGACCACAGCCACCACCATACCAGCCACCGCCGCCACCTGCAAAACCACTTAAGGTATTACTTGAAGTCCAACTACCACCGAGACCAAAGGAGCCATCTGTAACATACGAACTGTAGTAGTTTTTTCCACCATTAGCAATCGAAATACCAGGGCTGGAGATGGTTGCAACAGTGGCTGCACAATAGTCTGTGGATGGAGAACCTAAAAGACTTGTCAGACCACCGCCTCCGCCGGGGGTGAAATCACTGCGGTAACCACCACCGCCTCCTGCGACAATAACTCGCGAAAAGAGAGAATCCGTTGCAATTCGAATATCTGAGGCCCCACCACCACCTGCATAAGAAGCAGTTGTGGGAAGACCACCACCGTTAAACCCAGCACCTGTCTTAATGTCGAAGGATCCCTGTCCACCAACATAAACATATAGTTTTGTCGAGTTCGCTAAATTGATGGTACCCACTGAATAGCCGCCTTTTCCACCGGCATTACTATCCGTGCCGCCCCCCTGCGCCCCCCAGACTTCAAGTTTATACTTACCGGCGGGAAGGTCTACAGACTGAACCGCCCCTGTATATGCGAAGTTCTGAATTTCAGGCACTTTAAGGAGTTTCAAAGATACCTTGTCACTCTTCACATCTTTGTAACTGCCGCCGGTTGTGGCCGTAGCTTGAATGGACTCTATGGCAGGTGCGGTGACCACTTTCTCAAAATCGACATTCAACGTGATGTCTTGAGGCACATTCCAGTTTTCGGGCGTGAACGTCAAGGAGGCTGGGCTTAGCGAAAGCGTTTCGGCATTGCTCGCGGCAAGGCTGACCTCCACGTCCGAGGTCGGTTCCACACCGAGCACGACAGAAGCGATGGCCGTGGGATTGGCATAATCGATCTTCAGCGGAGAAGCCGTGAGCACGACGGAGGGCGCTTCGTTGTCGATGATCGAGTATATCGCGGACTGACCAACAATTCCGTTAAAATTCGTATCTTCAGACGTCGCCGTAAACTTGACAAATGCCATCTGTGTACCATCTGCCTGGTTGTCATCGACGACCTTGAGGGTGACGGTCTGGGGGGCATTCCAGTTCTCTTTTGTAAACGTCAGCGTCTTGTTGCTCGTCACCTCGAGTTCTGTGACATCAGACGACGAAACCGCCACGGTCACATCCGCGCTTGGTTCCGATTTGAGTGCCACGGTCAGGTTGACTTCTGAACCGCTGTTTTCGGGATAGGATGCCGCCTCGGAGATAATATCAAACTCGGCGACGTCATTATCAACGGTCGTAAATTCGACTTCTTTCGTCTTCCCATTGAAATTCGCGTCACCCGACGTCATCGTCATGACGACCTTGGATTTGATATCGCCGTCGATAATATGGTCATCGACAGCACTGACGTAAATGTCGATCGGTGAATCCCAAAGACCTTTTTCTATCTTGACTTCGGATGTCGAAACCGCGATTTCGGTTTCATCGGAGACGGCGACTGCGATGGTCACATCATCCGTCGGAATCGAAGAAAGAGAGAGGTTCAGGGCGACCTTTTCGTCACTGCCTTCTTTGACGATGGCCGCTTCGACCATGCCGGTCACGACGTCAGCCGTATCGATGTCGACGACGGTCGCATCGACGACGAGAGCTTCGAGGGTGTTGTAGTCGATGTCTTCCGAAGAAGGCATGAAGGAAATCTTGATCGGCTGATTGCCATCGATCACGTGGTCGGCAAGTCCGTTGATTTTCACCTCTGCTCCGGTATTCCAGGTTTCCCCCGTCAGGACGACGGAGTCAAATTCGGGCTGTGCTTCGGAAATATCATCGACGACCACAGAGACCGTGACGTCGCTCTTGGGGTTTGTATTGAGTTTTATGTTGAGGACGACATCCTGTTGCTCTTTGATTTCAAGCACTTCAGGGGCGAGCACGACAATACCTGCGACTTCGTTGTCGATATTGATCACCTTGATGGCGTTGGGCTGAATCCCGTTGTAATGGGTGTCCTCCGATTCCGCCGGACTGAAGGTGATCGCGTATTCCACATTCTTGTCGAGCGCTTCGTCATCGACGCCTTTCACAGACACTTCCTGAGGCACATTCCAGTTTTCGGCCGTGAAGGACACGGAGGTCTTGTCCAGTTTGCCTTCGTCCTCGTTGGATGACGCAAACGTCAGCGTCACCGCTTCGGAAGGAATCGAAGAAAGGGCAATGGTGAACTTGGCGGCGTCCTGTTCCTGATCTTCGTACGTCGTCAGCGTGGTGTCGGAAATGACGAAACCGGCCACGGTGCGATCGAGATTCGTAAGTTCCTCGGAAGTCACCTGAAGACCGTTAAAATCACTGTCCTCGGAGTTTGTCGTGATCACGACCTTATATTTTTGATCGCCGTCAATGAGATCGTCTTGAACACCGGTGATAATGACAGACTGCGGATTTTGCCAGTTGTCGGCGTTGAACACGATTTCACCGCAGGCGACGTCGACTTCCTTGTTCGGGCTTTCGGTCTCGACGGTGCAGGTGATGTACACTTCCTGCGTCGGTGCATTGTTGAGGCGGACGCTCAGCGACACCGTGTCGCCGTTCTCGTCGGTTTCGAGATCTTCGGAGGCATCAATAGAAATCGCAGGCGCGACATCAAACTGACATTTGCCTTCCACATCACAGGATTTCCCGCTTCCGCAGGCCTCTTTTCCAATGCATGCTTCAAACATGCACTCGCCCTTGGAACACACCTTGTCCCCTGCGCAGGTCACGTCGAGACATTCGTTGTCATAACACGTCCCGCCCTTGCAGGAACGGCCTTCGCCGCATTCGACGTCGAGACAGACCGTCTCTTCGCAAATGCCTTTGATGCACTGCCATCCCTCGTTGCACGTCTTCGATTCGCATCCCTTGTCGACACATACATCATCCACGCAGGACTGATCGTCCCCACAAATCGCCCCACCACAAGTCTTTTTGGAACTGCCGCCAGAATCATCCCCACACGCATTGATCACAAATGACAATGATACACATGTCAAAAATGCGAGGCGTCCACTAAACGTTTTTCCCATTCCACGTCTCCTCTCGCTATAAACAAAAAAATGCCGTTCCAAACCGAATTTACTACAAAATACACCAAGAACAGTAAATTTCAGTCAGAAACACCACGCCATTCCGTCTCATCACCGAAATAACAATTATGTTATCCCGCACCAGCCGTTTTACTCCACAAACAAAAAAATGCAAATTTTAACCGTAAATTCATGCACTTCATCGCGCCATGGTTTCAAATGTATTCTTCTATAGATACCGCGCAATCAATATAAATTCGATTATAAAGATAATATGTATAATTTTATTATAAGTTTTTACACCACTCCGTGTGTTCTCTTAGTTCATGTTCTACTCATGTCGTGTGCTTCCCCGTCGGCTTCATACCGACGCCCCCCAAAAAAAAGCGCGGCGTATGCGCGCAAGGCCAAAGGCCCGAGCACATAGCCGCGCGCGTCGGGCGTATCGACCAAAGGTCGATAGCCCGCGCCCACCTAGCGCATCGTCAGGAGAAGCTCTCGCACCACTTTGGACGCAAGAATCGAACTGCATCCCGTCGGATCGAGCTGCGGGGCCAGTTCAACCGCATCCGCCGCCACGATCTTGTGCGACGACAGCACGTCCAGCACGCGCATGAACTCCGGCCAGTCAATCCCGCCATACTCCGGCGTGCCCGTCCCCGGAAAGAGCGACGGATCGAACACATCCAGATCGATCGTCAGATACACCGGACGGTGCGCATGCGCCTTGAGCGCTTCGGCAAGCTGCAAGGCATCGCCAACGAGACGGCGCGCCGCACGCATTTCCGCAAATTCCTCGCGCGTCCCCGACCGAATCCCGAACTGGATCAGCTGTGCCGCCGGGAGAAAATCGAGACAGCGGCGCATCGCGCTCGCATGCGAAAACACTTGGCCGTTATAGCCGTCGCGCAGGTCTGCGTGCGCGTCCATCTGAATGAGCAGGAGGTTGGGATACGTCTCATACACCGCGCGCACCGCATGGGGCGTCAGGCTGTGCTCGCCGCCGAGCATCAGCGGACGGCACCCCGCCTCGACGATTTCGCGCACCACCCCGGTTATCCCCTCGCCCACTTCCTCCGGGCTCGCCGTAAACTCGACGTTGCCCAGATCGCAGTACGGCGCATCCTCGAGATCCCGGTCAAGCACCGGACAGTACGTTTCGAGGCCGTCGCTGACCGACCGTATCGCATCGGCCCCAAAACGCGTCCCCGGACGAAACGACACCGTCGCGTCAAACGGAACCCCAAACATGCACACCGACCCCTCGATCAGGCGCCGTTCCGCCCCCATGTAGATCGGACTGTTCGTATTCAAAGACTCGATCATCCCGTCTCCCTACTTCGCCGCCAACGCTCGCTTGATGAAATTCGGCACCGCAAACGCCCCGAGATGGATCTCGCGGTTGTAAATCTCACACCGCGCCTCGGCCAGCGCCATGAGGTCGTCCTGGATCTCCGTGTACTCCGTCCCCTTGGTCGCATACACCCAACCCCACAGCGCACCCGCATAAATCAGAATCGTCTGATAGAACGGATGCACCACCGGGAAAATGCGCTGCAGCGTTTTGACGAGTTCGATGTGCGTCTCATAAAAGAGCTTCGGGGACTCCGCCTGCGTCACCAGAATGCCGTCCTTGCTCAGACGATCATAGCACGCCTTATAAAACCCTTCGTTGAAAAGCCCCACCGCCGGTCCCACCGGGTCCGAACCGTCGACCAGAATAATGTCATAAGGTTCCAGATCCTCGCGTTTGACCCACGCAATCCCATCCCCCACGACGACGTTGAGCCTCGGATCGTCCCAGGCCGTCCCAATTTCGGGCAGGTACTTCTTGCACGCCTCAATCACCATCCCGTCGATTTCGACCAGATCGACATGCTTGACATGCTTGTAGCTCAGCACTTCGCGCGCCGTACCGCCATCCCCGCCGCCAATGATCAGCACGCGCTCGGATTTCTTGGCCGTCGTAATCGCCGTATGCGTGATCATCTCGTGATACGTTTTCTCATCGCCTTCCGCGCACATCCACAGGTCGTCGATCATCAGCGCCTTGCCCAGCGCCTCGGTCTCAAACACCGAGACTTTCTGATACGGGCTCTGCCCCACAAAAAGCGTGCGCGTCGTTTTCGCCCCAAAGCGAAGGGAATCCTTATTGACCTCGTCATACCACAATGCCATCTCTACCTTGTCTCCTGTTTCAAAAGTCCCCGTCGGGGAGAGAAATTCGCGAGTCTCACTCGCTTCACAAAAAAAACGCGGGCCGTCGCGCCATGAGCACGACAGTTCGCGCTCCATATCCATGAAAAGCTCTGAACCATGGCGCTTTTTGGGGAGGGGGAAGCCTCCCCCTGAGCGGCTATGTGCTCGGCCTTCGGCCTTGCGCGCATACGCCGCTACCCCCTCATGCCAACACGCGATTCAAAGTCTCCATACCTGATGCATACCCTTATCCATGCGTTTCATCGTCGCCCATTCCCCCCCCATGTTCACCCCGCCCCGTCGCGTTCGGCACAGGCAAGCCTCACCACCGCATCCAGCGCGGTACACGTCAGCAATTCGAGTTCCCGTGCGTTCATGGGCTCCATGTCGTCCGGACCGCCACATCCTCCAAGGCCCAGCAACACCGAACCCGCCTTTGCGCCGCGCAGTCCCGCCACGACCAGGACCGTGTCCGATTCCATTTCGGTCGCCATCACCCCCGCCCGGCGCCAGATTTCCCAGCGCTCCCTCGCCGCTTTTTCCAAAGGAAGACACTCCGGCACTTCCAGATAAAACGCATCCTTGCACTCCGAAATCCCTGCCTCGCACACCGCCCCCCGTTTCCGCGCCGCTTCGACCAACGCCGCCACCACGCGGTAATCCGCCACCGCCGGATACGCCGTCGGCACATACGCCTGCGTCGTCCCACCGCCTCGCACGCACCCCGTCACCACGACCAACGTCCCCCGTCGCAAAGACGCCTGCAACAGACCACACGTTCCCGTCCGGATAAACGTCGTCACCCCCAACGCCGCAAGCTCTTCGACGGCAATCGCCGCCGACGGCCCGCCTATCCCCGTCGAGACAATCGAGACCAACTCTCCCCCATATCTCCCCGTCCACGCGCAAAACTCACGGTGATGCGCCACTTCTCGCGCATCCTCCAGATACTTCGCCATCTCCGGTACGCGTTCCGGACTCCCCGGCAACAACACGACCTTCCCAACATCCCCCACACCCAGTCCCGTATGATACTGCTTCATCCCTATCCCCAAAATAACACCCAAACCCGCGCGTCTTTATCATTGTGTTTTCCCATGTCTAGATTTTTGTTTTTTTTGTGGGGGGACAAAGTCCCCCCACGCCCCCCGAAATGCGCCCTAAAGGGCGCATTTCATGAGGTGGTGAGGCCTGGTCCGTCGTCTTTGGCATGGTGTGTGGTGAGTTTAGACGAGTTTTTTTGTTTTTCTCTTCTCTTCTTCAGACTGGAACTCCAAGCGCTTCAACGCGACATCGTACATCTTCAGACTGGAGCTCCAACCGCTTCAACGCGACATCATACATCCTCGGACGGGAACTCCAACCGCTTCAACGCG
>CAMCLY010000053.1 GCA_945875805.1 uncultured Myxococcales bacterium
GGGGGATTGAGATACATACCCATGGCAAACCTCCGCTGTAAGGGCGGGACAATCCTCGCCCTACTATAATGATATATACATTAAATCATCATCGGGATGTCATATCGTCATGGTTTCGATGGCACATCGGTGTTGTTTGTCCTTTCGGTCATACATCATGGCGACGGTGAGTACATCGCCGTGGTAATTTTTGAGCACTGGTGTGTCGAAATAGCGCCTTTGCAGGATCTGGCGGATGGCTGAATCGGTCGAGGTGTCGAGCTTGAGTTCAAAGATGATGGGTCGATGGGCGTGTACCATGGTTGGGGCGAGGATGAGGTCGGCGTAGCCGCGGCTGGACGGAATCTCGCGATAGAAGAGGTAATTTTCGCGCGCCACGTAACAGGCGTGAAGCAATGTGGCTGTGAGGTCGCCCTCGGAGTGGTAGTGGAGCGGGACGGAGAGCGCGTCGTGTATCGACTCCAGGAGTGATGCGGCCTCGCGCGCATCGCCGCATTCGATGGCGTCCATAAAATCGCGCGAGCGCCGGATGTTCTCCATGACATTTTTCCACCCGGATTTGGTCACGGCATCTTCGAGGACATTTCGGACTTCCTCATTGGGAATCCATGCCGTTTTTGTTTCCCAGTCAAAGGTCAGATACCCTAGATGGATGAGCGCGGTGAGGACGTCATCCCGGTCGCGCAGCTCCAGGGAGGTGTTAAAGCCTCCTGTTTTGACGGGAATGCGGTCTCCCATGAGCATTTGTGAGATGGCGTCGTGCAGTCCGTCAAAATTCATATTGACGTAATCCATGACCACGTCGAACGCGCCGGTTTGTGTCCAGTAGACGCTGCATCGCTTCCGGGCGAGGGCTTCGACGACGGCCTTGGGATTGTACATCGAAATATCCGAGGAAAGCCGGTATCCGTCGTACCATCGCATGATTTCATTGAGATTCATTTGGTATTGAGCGCATAGAGCCGCCACCTCTTCTTCTGTAAACCCGAAATAGGGTTCCAGGGGGTGTGTGTCGAGGATGGTGTATTCCGAAAAGACGTTGAGTGAGGACTCGACGTCGTACTTTTTTATGGGCAATATGCCGGTGATATAGGCGAGTGCTAGGTAGCTCCGAGCTTCGGCGGATTTGAACATGCTGCGCAGGAACTGGACCCACGCCTTGCAGGCGGCGGTGTTATTTTTGTCGCGTCGGAAGATGCTGTCCCATTCGTCGATGAGGACGACAAACTGGGAGCCGGTATGGGCATAAACTTCCTGCATCATGCGGGGCAGCGTCATGGTGCTGTCTGTCCATTCCGGCCATCTTGCCCTGAATTCGGATCCGATCCTTTCGTGAATGCTCGGCACAAAATCCAAGGGATTCTCGACGTTGTCGCGGAAAGACTGGGCGTCAAAGCTGACGACCGCATATCGGTTGATGTATTGCGCATAGGTGTCGATCTTGGCGACTTTGAGTCCGTCAAAAATGTCGTGACTGTCGTGATCGAGTCCGTAGTAAGCGGCGATCATGTCCGTCATCATGGATTTTCCAAAACGTCGTGGACGCGTCAGGCAGATGTATCCGTCATAGGACTCGCACCATGCGTTGAGATGTCGGAATATATCGCTTTTATCGACGAAAATTCTGGCTTTAAGGTACTTACTGAATATCGATTTAGGGGGATTGAGATACATACCCATGGCAAACCTCCGCTGTAAGGGCGGGACAATCCCCAAACCCTATTCATGGCACTATAATCTGGCGTTATGGATAAAGCAATGTGTCTAAAAATGCGAGTTGTTGGAATCTTTGAATGTTTATTTCGCGTCATGTTCTACTTCTTTTATGGTGTGGACCGCCCGGTATCATTCCGATCCGGAGGGGGCGGCGGGCAAGATGTCAGAAAAGCATATACAAACTGTTTGTTTATAAAAAGCCCCAGTGTATATCTCTTCCTGTATGGGCAGAATATGGACGCTCGATGCCGTTTCTCGCTCACCTTCCCGGTCGGCCTGTTCGCATGACGCTGTACAGTTTGCGCAGGAACGTCTGTTTTTTCGATAAACTTTACGTGTGGCACAGGATAAACCGAATTTCGCGAAATCATAATCTTTTTTGTCGCTTCGCCTATGCGCAAAGCGCATACGGCTCGTCTGCGCGGCTATCGCTACGCGATACGCCGCTTTGCCTGTGCTCTCTCGCTTCGCTCAATACGCCCAGGCGCCTTTCTGTGGTATGTCGTTTCCACGAACGACTTTAGATGTTCACCATCAATAGCCCACGGAAACGCCGGGGGATTCAGAGAATAGCCAAGCCTTCTTCCACGGTGGAGATTTGGAAGGGGGCAATAAATGGAGACATCCGATCGCATAGTCAAATCGTAGACGCCATCAAAGCCTTATAGTTATTCTAATACTATTGTTTATAACAACTTTCCGTAGTGCAATCCGACAGATGTTCAACGCAAACGAATAGAACAAACTGTCCGAGATATTCTCGACGTCCGTCAAAAGTATCCCGAAAGTAGTTTTGGCGATCTATATCACGACACACTTATGCCCACCGAACTCCGCCGTGCGCACCAGAACAACGACCGCGCGGTGATGTAGAGTTACGTTTTTGACTGGCGCATCATGAGCGAAAGCGAATGCGTGGCGGAACTGTTCAAGCTGTATCAAAGGCTTGTGGAATCGGTGTGAACATGAAGAGAAGCCCGCGCGTACGCAGAAGCGCGGGCCGGTGCGCCGTATTGGCCGTAGGCCAAAAGGCGCGCGCATGAAAGAAGCGCGATCAGCGTCCAGGGAGTCCTCGGATGAGTTCTTTGAGGATTCCTTTTGCGGAGTCGAGTTTGGAGGGTTCGCGGACGGGGTTGGCGGCGATGCGACCGGGTCGTTCGGCGAAGCGTTCACGGACTTCGTAGACGAAGTTTTCGATGACGACGGGGTCTACGGGGTCGCCGTTGAGGTGGAGGGTATTGGAATGGAGTCCGATGTTTTCGGAGACGTGGAAGAACTGCGCCTCTGCGATTTTGCTTGGCATGCATTCGTGTGGACCGAGTGCGAGGACGGCGTCGATTTCATGGTGTGTCCATTCGTAGATGGCGCCTCCGAGTGTGAGTCCGGCTTCGCCTTCGAGCTGGTATCGGACGTAATCTTCGGCGACTTCGAGCTGATCCTTTGCGCGGGCGAGGTGTTGCCATCCCATGGGTTTTGCGGCGGTGGCGAATAGGGTTTCGAGGATGAAGAGCTGGAGTTTTGCGGAGAACCATGAAGCCCATGTCTGAGGGATACCGACTTGTGTGTTGATGTATTCCTGGTAGTCGAGCCATTCGTAGAAGGGGGCGAGTTTGACGCGGATGCCTCGTTTCTGGAGCTGGTCGATGACGAAGTCGTTTGCGAAGGGGTCGCATCGGACGTAGATTTCTCCGGTGACGAGAACGGTGGGGTAGTCGCCGGGTTTTCGGAGGGCTGCGAAGGCGGTGGCAGCTTTTTTGAGGAAGGATTTGAGTCCGTAGAAGTTTGTGGAGGCGATTTCGCGTGCGGCTCTTGTGAGGGAGCCGTCACGAGCGGCCTCGCGCTGCATGAGGTCGTCGAGTTCGTCGGCGAGTTTTTCGTAGAGGGCGTCGACGGCGCCTGGGTTGATTTCTGCGGGTCTGGCGTCGTAGCGCATGGAGAGGAGGATGTCTGCGGCGACGAAACCGCAGTATGCGAGGGCGACGGTGCCGCCGGGAATTCCTTCAAAGTAGTTGTCGTCGGATGGGGACCAGACTTCAACGCGGTCGTCGAGGTGGAGTCTTTCGAGGGTGATTTTGTGGAGGTTTCGATAGACGCCGAAGCGGCACGGGCCGCGTCCTCCGGGCATGAGGAAGGCGAATTTTTGGTTTGGATTGGGGTCGTTCTGGACGCGTTCGATGAGGGATCCGAGGGTGATGGTCATGGGGACGCATTCTTTTCCGGATGTGAATTTTCGACCGATACCGAGGGTTTCCCGTGTTGGTGTGGCCATGGCTTCGGCCTCGTATCCGAGGCCACGGAGACCGGCGGCGAGGGTGCGAGCCCCCGGTCCAAGTCTTGGTATGATGATGCGTTTCTTTTCGCGTCCGGCGCGAAGGAGGTCGATATTTTTTCGTTCGATGTCGTCGAAGGCGTTGGGGGATCCGAGAGGGCTTCCTTTGGCGATGTGTTCTCGGACGCAGTGGAGGAAGGCCTCGATACGGGTGCGCGTTCCGGCGTCACCGGAGTGACCGTCGGTTTCGATGACGGCGTAGGGTTTTCCTTCCATGATGTAGGTGTAGAAGTGGAGGGTGAAGGAATCTGGGCCGCAAGCGTAGTTGGAGCACCAAACGGCGTAGGTGTTTGGTGAGCGTCTGACCTGGTGAGCGGCGCGTAGGTTTCGTTGTCCGTAGCCCCAGAACATGGAGGCGAAGAGTGGGACGTCGGAGGCGATCCGGTAGCAGTCGATGGGGATGGCGATGGCGCCCTGTTCGCGGAGGATGGCGGGGACGTTGGAATTGAGGACTTTGTTGTAGATTGTGTATGCGCGTCCGAGGACGACGACGGCGGGGATATGGTGTTCTTTGCAGTATGCGAGGGCCTCGTCGCCGTTTTTGAGGAGTTGTTCGTCGTATTTTTGCTGAGCTTCGATGGCTTTTTCGAAGGCGTGTTCGAAGCGTTCGGCGACGTCTTTTTCGGATTTACCGAGGAGTTCGGCGGCCATTTTATGGCATGTTTTTTTGAACTGTCCGGATTCGAGTCCTCCCGGCTGGAAATCGATGACTGGTGAGAAGAATCGGGTGTGTTCGAGGTTTGCGTTTTTTGCGTTTTTTGCGTCCCAGTAATTCATTTTTGGCGCGGCCTGGACGATGGGGCACAGGACGGAACGGTCCTCATTTTGTGTGGCTGGCGTGCTGAGGAGCATGGGCTGGAAGAGGATGTCCGGTCGTCTGTCGAGGAGGGTGGATGTGATGCCGTGGAAGAGTTGCATGGGTGCGCAGAAGGGGATGTTTCCCTCTTCGATACCGCGTTTGAGGATGGCCTGATCGGCGCGTCGGAAGATGTCGAGGCGGTATCCGAGTTCGGCGAGGATGGTGGCGAAGAACGGAATGAGTCCTTTGAGGGTGAATTCCTCGCTGATGGCGATGAGGGGAGCGCCCTCGTTGGCGGGGAGGTTTGCGATGATGTCCTCGACGAGTGCGTCGCGTGCGCGGAAGGGATCTGGGGCGAGGTCTGGGAGTTTGATGCGACCGGTTCCCTTGTCATAGAGGGAGCATCCGCCGCCCCATGTGAAGCGGGATTCTTGTCCTTCGAGGCGTGTGAGGATGCGTTCGATGCGGCATTTGTTTCCGGCGCCGCCGCATCCCTTGTTGGAATTGCAGATGAAGTTGTCCTTTTTGATGATTTCTGCGCCGAGGAATCTGGACATGTCGAGGGGTTTGAGGTTGTTGTGATTCTGTACGCGATACCGCCTTGCGAGGAGGGCGATGCCCTGAGCTCCGATGGTTCCTGGGTTTGGCGGTACGATGACTTCGCTTCCTGTACGGCGTGCGACGGCAGCGGCGAGGGCGTCGCTGGAGAATGGCATGCCCTGACAGAAGATGACCTGTCCGACGGTTCGGCTTCCTTTGACGCGGTTAAGGTAATTCTGGATGATGGAGTCGTAGATTCCGGCGATGATCTCTTCCTGTTTTTCGCCGGTGGCGACGGCCTCGTCGATGATTTCGGCCATAAAGACGGAGCAATGCTGTCCGAGTGAGCATGCGGAATCGGCGGACATGGCGATGCGGCTGAGGTCGCGCACGTCCTTGACGCCCTGGAATCGCTTGCCCTGTTCTTCGATGAAGGAGCCGGTACCGGCGGAGCACGCCTCATTCATGGCGGCGTCGACGACGCGTCCTTCGTCGATACGGATGTATTTTGCGTCCTGTCCGCCGATTTCGAAGATGGTGTCGACGCGTGCGTCGTAGGAGACGGCGCCTTCGGCGTGGGCGGCGATTTCGTTGAGGATGTAGACGGGTTCTGCGGTGTAGCAGACGCTGAGGAGCGAGCCGACGATTTCGCGTCCAGATCCAGTGGTTCCGACGGCGACGACCTGATTTTGAGCCCAGTCGGAGGCGAGGAACTGGCGTGTCAGATCTTGTGCGGCGCCGATGGGGTTTCCTTTGGTATTTTCGTAGGCGTCCCAGACCATTTCTCCGGTGTCGGCGTCGATGGCGACGACTTTTGAGCCGGTGGAGCCCATGTCATATCCGAGGATGAGTCTTGCGTTGGGTCGTTCGTCGGGTTTTGGGAGTGTGGGCATGGGGAGTCGCCGGACGCGCTGTAGTGAGTCGGAGATGTGTCGGATGTGTTCGATGGTTTTTTCGCTTTTGACGGCAAAGATGTCGTCGAAGTCGGCGGGGGTGGCGTGGTGTGAGGCGGCGAGCTGTGCGCATCCGATGGCGTCGATAAAGAGTCCCATGTCATCGGAGGCCTCGAGGCGTTCAAAGTTGTGTTTCTGGCAGAACTGGTCGAATCTCCGGACGATGCGTTTGCTCTGCATGACGCCGCCGGCGAGGAGCATACGGTGGGGGCAGAGTGCCGGTTTGATGAGGACCTGTACGTTTTCGCAGACGGCGTCGTAGAGTCCGGCGATAATTTTGGCGTGGTCCTGTCCTGCGTTGGCGAGGTGAGTCATGTCGGTTTTGAGGATGACGGGGCATCGTCCGGAGAGCGGGGCGGGATCCTGTACGTCCTCGCAGAGTTTGCTGGCCTCCTCGACGGTCATGCCGAAGCGCTCGACGAGCTGCATGAGGAAGTTTCCTGTGCCCTGTGAACACCGGGTATTTTCGCGGTAGACCTGGTGTGTGTCGTCGCGCATTTCGAGGACGGAAAAACCGTGAGATCCGATGGAAACGATGGTGACGGGTTTGTCGTCAAAGAGAAACCTGAAACCTGCGCCGCGCGCGAGTTTGTCGGGGATTTGCATGACGCGAAACATCCGTCCGAGGCGTCCGCATGCGCCGATGGCGTCGATGGTCTGGAAGTCCATAGAAGCGAGGATGTCTCGCAGAGCGGCTTTTGGGTCTTTGTGGTGCGCGATTCTTTTTTTTTCGTGGAGCGAGAGTTTTCCGTTTTCTTCGCGTAGTTCGACGACTTTGAGCGTTTCGGCGCCAGCGTCGATGCCGACATATCGTTTCATAATGTTTCTCTCATTGTGGGTTGAAGGGTAAGGTCGTCGGGATGCGGCCTTATGTTTTTGGTGAACGACAATAGGATATAAAAAGGCGCGCGTATCGCCCCATTTGGGGTGATAGCGCGCCGGCGGGGCGTATGGAGCCCGTCGGGCGAAATAGCCTCCGCCGCCAGTCAGGAAATCGATTGAGGGAATCCGCCGTATCGGATTTGGTCGAATCCGTCTGGCGATATCAACGCGCGGTGGCCTTGTTTCATTCGCACAAAAAGGTTATTTGCCGTAAACGAGGAGAACGCGTTCGGTTTCGAAGGTGACGTTCATTTTTCCCGGGGAAGGGAATCCGTCGACGACGCCGATGCCAAATTTGGAGTGTTCGATGCGGTCTCCGAGTCGATAGTCTGCGGCTTTGATGCTGTATGGTCGGACGGGACGGTCGCTGGCATCGACGGCTGGGGTGAGTATTTTTGGAATTTTGAGTTTGGGGAGAGGGGAGCCTTCGCGCGTGGATGCGGCGATGGTCGATTTGGTGCTCTTTTTTTGCGACATTCGAGCGGTCGCGATGGGGCGGTACTTGTGGTATCCGCCGCATGATTTGCACTGTACCTGAGCGATTTTGCCGTCAGAGACGGCGACGATCACATGCCATGACTCGCCGCATTTGCTGCAGACGGCTTCGATATCCTTGGCAACGGCACTATCATCAAAAACGGGTAACATGAAAAATCCTTTGAAAAAACAGAAGAACCGACGTGGCTTTTGCAGGCCTGCGGGAGTCGCGTCGAACCAATCGCGTGCAATTTTTGGGGATTAACCCCCAAAAAAGCGGCGCATATTTTAATCGGGTATCATATTTTTTCAACGAAAAAGGGGTGGTTCAGATTTGATGAACATACCGGATATGAATGATTTTGTGTTCCAGTGAAATTGGTATGTAGAGTATGTTTTGTCAAATATAAATATAATATATATTTATATTGACAAGACTGCGGGGGCTATTTTCGACGGGAATATTTATGTTCGGTGGTGGAAGCGGGGGTGGAATGCATTGTATGGGTTGGTGAATGAGAATTTGGGGCTATCATATCTTGAGTGAGGGTGCTCAATTTTAAACAATAGGGCAGGGGGAAAAGTACAATGGCGAGTACGACGGCTCCGATGATGCCGATTTTGAAGATGTTTTGTGAGGTGAGGAATGGCAGGTCGTCCAGGTCGGACGCATTGCGAATGATCATATATTTTTTGCGTAGATAGGAACGTTGAAATTTGATTTGTGGAAAGAGGAATTTTGTCATGATGACGCAGGCGCCGCAGGCGATCAGGATGGATCCGATGATCAGGAGGTTGGAGATGTCTTCTGGGGGTATGTATTGGGAGAGTTTGTAGGTGATGGGTTCGAGCAGTTTGTCTGTTTTGGCATATATCCATGTGGCAAGGGGGGAGTTGTCAGAGAACACGACATGTATGATGGCAAAACATATCAAAAAAGGGCAGATTCCTGCGAGGAAGATAAGGGGAAATAAGAGCGCGTGTCTCCAGTTGAGAAAGTAGTCGTCAGAGGGGGAGCATTCGGGTCCGAACAGGATGGGCCTGGCCCATCGATGGGTCAAATACACAAAAGGGATGGCCACGATGCATGAAACAAATACTCCGATTACTGTTGGAGCACAATCGTCCATCAGCTTTGCGAGGAGGACCTGTGGAACAAAGACGGCGAAAAGGCTGGTCATGGCTGTATCTCCGTGGATGTCGCGTGTATCTGCGCTCATATTGCCGCACGATGCGAGTGCAGGCGCAAAGATGTTTACAACAGAGCATTTCATGGATGCAAGAATCCCGGGAGGGCGATAGAGTTTGCTTCTGCGTTGTGTTTTTTGTATGTCGTGTTGGCAGGTGAGCGTGCAGGAGGTGTTTGGAGGTGCTGGTGGGCCGTCGGTTGTGGATAGTATTTGGGTTTGTGTCGTTGGGGCTTGGGGCTGTCGGTGCGGTGTTGCCGGTGCTTCCGACGACGCCGTTTGTACTTCTGGCCGCGTGGTGTTTTGCGCGTGGTTCACGGCGCTGGCTTGGCTGGCTGGAGTGCAACCGATTTTTTGGCGGTTATCTTCGCGATTACCGGGCGGGTCTTGGCGTTCCCCTGTCGACGAAGGTGGTGACGCTTGTCGTGATGTGGGCGGGAATGGGGATTTCTGCGTGGTGGGTGCATCGAATTTGGGTGGCTGTGGTGCTTGTGGTGATTGGCGTGGGGGTGACGATTCATCTTTGCCGTCTCAGGACGCGGCGTGTGATGGACGATGCGCGCAGTCTCAGTGTGGGGGGCGAATCCGTGGGCGAGGGTGAGAAACCGGAGGTGTAAAAGAAATTTGGTGGGGGGATATCCGTCATGGGTTGCAAATAAACGGCCTCCAGGCGTCCATGAGTTTTTGGAGTGACCATGCGGCGTTGGCCGGGCTTGTCGAGGGGAGTTCGCATGCCGTTTTTCCGGTCATGGGGAGGATGCCCTTGCGATAGAACTTGGCGGCGGTTTTTCCGTTGACGCCGATGCGTTCGATCGGGCAGTGCCGGAGGATGGGTCGGATATCATTATAATGTGTGCATTTCATCGTGCTGTCGGCCGACCCGGTGATGTCGCACGAGGCGGCCACGTCCCAGAGGGCGATGTGGTGTGTGTGAAGGAGCTGTATCTTGTCGTCGAGGGTGACCGGGACATTTTCTCCGAGAAGCATGGCGACGACTTTCCAGAAGCGATTTTGCGGATGTCCGTAATAGAAGTGGGTTTCTCGCGATCGGACGGATGGAAAGCTGCCCAGAATGAGAATGCGCGACTGCGGGTCATAAAAGGGGGGGAAGGGGTGAAAAATGGCCATGGCGTGTGTAAAAAGTGGAGGTCAGACGAGGGTTGACGCGTTAAAAGGGGGCGGGCCGGGTTGGCAGGGCTGTTCCGGCGTGGGTCCGTTCTTATATCATCGATGCTGGTGCAAGAGCGGGGATTGATGAGTGCCATCGTTTGGGAGGAGAGGTATGGAAAAGCTTTCATCGTTGGGGGTTGTCGGCTGTGGAAAGATGGGGCAGGCGCTTGTGAAGCGTCTGGTGACGGGGCTTTCGTGTCGCGTGGTGTGTTGTGATGTGAGCGAGGAGGCGCGAGAGCAGATGCGTCAGGTGGCCCCTGGGGTTGAGCTGACCGATTCGATCGAGCCGATTGTGCAGTCCTGTGACGTCGTTATTGTGGCGGTGAAGCCGGTGCATGCGCCCAGGGTGTTGGAATCCCTTTCGGGGGGGGGGCGCAAGCTCATCGTTTCCATTGTGGCCGGCCTTCGTCATGCGCAGTTGAGCCAGCTGTCTGGCGGGCAGCGCTGTGTGCGCGTGATGCCTAATACGCCGGCGATGGTGGGCGAGGGTGCGATGGTGATTCTGGACAGCGGTCTGAGCGACGAGGAGCGGAGGGTTCTTGAAGGTTTGCTTGGTCGTGCCGGGACGTGTCATTACGTGCCCCGTGAAGAGTGGATGGATGCGGTGACGGGGCTGAGCGGCAGTGGTCCGGCCTTGTTTGCCATGATCGTCGAGGCGGCGTCCGACGCCGGTGTGGCCGAGGGGCTTCCGCGTGGGTTGGCTCAGGAGCTTGCGCGTGAGACCATGCTTGGCACTGCGAAAATGCTCGCCGAAGTGCATCCTGCCGTACTCAAGGAAAACGTGATGAGCCCCGGCGGGACGACGGCGGCGGGTGTTTTGGCGGCCGAGCAGGTTGGGCTTCGGCGTGCGGTGCAGAATTTTGTGGCGGCAGCGAGCGAAAAATCGCGTCGGATGGGCTAGAGGTTTTGCAGGAATCTGTGTGTCTTGGTGTCACAGGAGGTGTGGAGTCCGAAGTGGGGCGGCGGCGTATTTGGGCGGCGTGCTATGTCGTCCTTTCGTCCTCCATACGCACCGCCTGCGCGTCTATGTCGGCCCTTTTGTGCCTCCATACGCCGCGCAAATAGCCGCGGCTTGGGGGGCGCGGCGTATTGAGCCCTTGGGCGAGATAGCCGCGTTGGGGGGCGTCCCCCCACCCCAGGCATTGCCTTGTGATGGAGGTGGGTTAGCGTAGGATGGCGCCGTCTCTGGATTCCAGGATGATGGTGACGGGTCCGTCGTTGACGAGGGAGACGTCCATCATGGCGCCGAAGCGTCCGTATTTGACGGGGATTCCGTTTTGTTCGAGTGCGCGTCCGAAGTCCTCGACCATGGAGCGGGCCTGTTCCGGGGGCATGGCGGCGGTGAAGGCGGGTCGGTTTCCGTGTCGGCACTGGGCGCAGAGCGTGAACTGACTGACCAGGAGGATGCTTCCGCCGGAATCACCGATGTCGCGGTTCATCTTGCCCTGATCGTCTTCAAACACGCGGAGGTGTGTGATTTTGCGTGTCAGGGAGGCGATGTCGCGGTCGGTGTCGCCGTTTTCGATGCCGAGGAGAATGAGGAATCCCTTGCCGATGGAGGACAGAAGCGCCCCGTCGGTGTGGACGCTTGCGGTTTTGACGCGTTGAATGACGGTTTTCATGTTTTGTGTCTTATTGTCGTTTTTGGGAGAGGGCTGTGGCCGAACAGTGCGGGAGGGCGTGTGTTTTGCGTTGTCCCTCGAATTGATGTAAGAAGTCGGCGTCCGAGTCGGAGCGTAATGGGTTTTGCTTGACGGCCGATGAATTCTCAAGATCATTTTTTCGGGAGGGGGGAATGCGCGTGCGTTCCGGCGGGTACAGTGGAAGTGGGGTCGAAAGGCAGGGCGGGGAGTGTTGGGGGATTGATCCGTCTGGATGTTTTTTTGTGCTTTCATCGGGGCTGGGTTCTGAGGCGGAGCGGGCGAGTCGCGGGGTTTGCGAAACGGTGCTTCACGCGTTGCTTCCGCATCGTGCCCAGATTGAGACGATGGCGGCGGACGCCCGTCCGGATTCTCGCCAGATGCTGATGCGTTCTCTTTGCGGGGCGATGATTCGTGCCGAAAAGTCGATCATGGAGTATGGCGTGCCCGAAGATGGGCTCAAGTTGATGGCGTCGTGTGATCTGGTCTGTCTTGTCCATGGGACGGCGTACATTGCGCACGTGGGGGATTGTCGTGTTTATCTTTTGCGCGGGGATACCGGTCGTCAGTTGACGATAGACCATACGGTGTATGAGCGCATGCGAGCCCAGGGTCGTGCCGAGGAGGAGTGCAGTGCCGTGGTTTACAAGTCGCGTGTGGTTCGTGCGCTTGGCATGGGTGGTGGGACAGAAATTGACTCGTTGCAGGTCGATTTGCGGCATGGGGATCGTCTTGTCATGTGTTCGTCCGGTGTACACCGGTACATTCATAATGCCACGCATCTTGCGCAGCTCTACCGGACGATGGAGCCGCAGCGCGTGTCAGAGTATCTCGTTCAGTATGCGCTTGATCGCGACAGCGCCACGTCGGCGTCGGTGATATGCGTGGAGATATCGGATCCTGGGATGCGCGGGTCATTGCTGGAGACGGACAGCCGAATCACGGCGCTTGAGCAGATATGTTTTTTCCGCGATTTGAGTTATCAGGAAATGCTGCAGGTCATGCCGATAACGTTTGAGCGTTCGTTTGATGGGGGTGAGGAAATCATCCACGAGGGGGATGACGGCGAGGAGCTTTATATTCTGGTGGATGGTCGTTGCGAGGTGTCGAGTGGTGGAGTGCGGATAGCGCGTCTGGAGCCCGGATGTTCGTTTGGCGAGCTTTCGCTTGTGGATCGTCAGCCTCGCAGTGCCACGGTGGTGGCGCTTGAGGCGTGTCGTGTTCTTGTGATACGGGCGACGGATTTTGAACGTCTGACGTTGTCCGGAGCGCTGGCCGTCAAACTTCTTTGGAATGTCGCTCATGAGTTGTCCGAGCGCATCCGAAAGTCGTCCGAAACGATTCGTCTTCAGGGGGCAAAACTCCTTGAGAACGGAATATGCTGAGTGTCTGGCATGAATTTAAGTGGGCGGGGCATGGGGGTAAGATTAAGTTCTGGTTAGGAAGCCGGGGATGTGGTAGGGGGGGATGGGATTTATGGGCGTATTCTCTCCGCGTTTTATGAGGAAGGAATCCGTTGATCAGTTCATCGCATCATCAAAACGAACCTCCCAGAGAGGGTGCAGCAGTGGGTTCACGTGAAATTCGACAGCCGGACGTGGTTTCGGCGTCATTGGAAGGAGCGCGTGCGAGTCATTCCGGCCTTGGTTCGGCAGGCGGGGGTCGGCTTTCATCGGAGGCGCGTCCGGGGTTGCCTCGTCTTAGTCGGCCTGTACCTGGTCGAGGCGTGCCCCGTGCGGTGTCTGGTGAGGTACAGGCGCCGCGTCCTCTGACAGGCGAGACGTCTGCACCGAACGGGCGTCGGGTTCCTTCCGCGGGCATATCCCGTCCCATCGTCAGTTCTGTTGGCGGAGGGGTGGCGGAATCAGACGACCAGTGTACGGTGGCCATGGTCTCGGCGCCCGGTTCTGGCAGTCCAAGTGGCGCCCTCAAGGCGGGAAAGCTTGAGAATTCCGGCGAGGTTCTGACGGCCGATCCCGAGATCAGCAATGTGCCTGCGGCGACCCTTCCCGTGGGCATGCGCATTGATGATCGCTACGAAATTCTGGGTGTTTTGGGTGTGGGTGGGTTTGCCACGGTCTATCGGGCGCACCACCTGACGATCGATCGCGACGTGGCGCTCAAGGTCATGGATCTCAAGAAAGGGGTCGATCCGAGCTATTCGGAACGTTTTTTTCGCGAGGCCAAGATTGCCGCCAAGATTCATCACAATAACGTCGTTTCGATATACGATTTTGGTCATGTTCAGGAGACGTCTCAGCCGTATATTGCCATGGAGATGCTCCATGGTCACGATCTGAGCCATGAGCTGAGCGAGTCTGGTCCTCTGAGTCCGCAGCGGGCGTTTGTGCTGTTCAGGCCTGTATTGGATGCGCTTTCCGAAGGTCACCGTCTTGGAATTGTGCATAAGGATCTCAAGCCCGAGAACTTGTACCTCGTCGATCCGGGGGGGCAGCGGGAACTGATGAAGATCCTGGATTTTGGTGTGGCTCGCATCAATTCGGCCGAGGTGGCCAAGCTGACGTCGGCGGGACAGCTTCTTGGGACGCCGCGCTATCTGGCGCCTGAGTACATCAAGTCGCAGAGCGTTTCTCCGGCCATCGACGTCTACCAGATGGCGCTCATACTTTCCGAGGCGCTGACGGGCATTCCCGCCGTGAGTGGAGATCCGTTCCATGCCATGATGCTTCATTGCAGCGGGCAGCTTCAGATTTCCGATTTTCTTCTCGAAGGCCGTGTGGGTGAAGTCTTCCGAAAGGCGATCGCCATCGACCCCGCCGAACGGTATCCGGATTGCGAGGCGTTTGGCCAGGCCATGGACTCCATTGCCGACTGTTTTTCGAGCACTGTGCCCCTGCGGGGCGGGGCTCCCCAGATGACGCCCGACAGCCGGACTTCGTCAAAACTCACCGCCATGCCCATGTCGCCCAAACAGGCCACGGGTGCGTTCGATGCCAGCGTCGATTATCTTGGCGGCAATACCTCTCCCCAGCGCCGGAACAAACTTCCCGTCATCGTCATTTCCGTGCTTCTCACCGTTCTTGCGGTTCTTGTCGTCGTCTGGCTGATGGTTAAAAAGGGCGATGACAAGGCCGTTCAGACTGTGGCCCCCGTCGCCGAAAAGCCTGACGTCAAGCTCACGTTTGAGTTCAACACTTCCCCGCAGGGCGCCGAAGTGCTGCGCGGTACGACCGCGCTTTGTAAAACCCCCTGTCAGTGGAGTTTCAAGCAGAGCGAACTCGCGAACCGGCCCTTCCTCATTTTCAAACTCGATGGCCATACCGACGGCACCCTTGAGCTGACCGAAGACGTGTTCAACCAGACCTCGGGCAAGGTCGACGTCGAACTGCAGAAGGCATTGCCCAAGAATCTGCCCTTCAAATTCGTCTATTCCCCCGAAAATGCCAAGGTCACCGAAGCCGATTCCGGCAAGGTCGTCTGCAAACTTTCGCCGTGCACTTACGTGTTTGATGTCGAAAAGACGGCCGTCACCTTGACGTTCTCGGCCCAGGGCTATGTCAATAAAAACGTTGCCCTGACGGCGGCGGATCACACAGAATCGGCCATGAATATTCAGCTTGAGCGCGTCAAGACTCAGCCTGCGGGCACTCGAAAGGCCACCGCATCCAAGCCCAAAGCACCCGCCGCTGCGGCTAACGAGTCTCCGTCTTCCCCGCCCGCCGAGCCCAAGCCGTCCAAGAAGGAAGAAAAACCGGCCATCAAATTGATGTTCTAGCCGTCTGTCTGCGGTGGGGCATGGCGGCAGGCATTTTTTTTGTGCGCTTGGCTTTCGCCGGCCTTCGGCCGCGCGATACGCCTCGCTGGCCTTGCTATCGGCCCCTGCGGGGCCAATACGCGCGGCCCTTTTTTTTGAGTGTTTGCGCCATGACGGTGGGATTTGCGGAAAACTCGGTTCGCTCCGGCAAAGATGTCTCCGGAGCTCCCATGGGTGCAGAGTTTCAGAGGGGGTAGCGGCGTATTGAAAACAAGGGGGCCTGCCCCCTTGTTTTCAATAGCCGCTCAGGGGGAGACTTCCCCCTCCCAGACCAAAACAATTTCCCTCAACGGTCAAAACCGTGGGCAGTATGTGGCTTTTTTGTATGGAAATTTGGCGAGGAAAGCGGCAGATCATGGGATTTGTGCTTTCCCGGTTGCGCGGCGCACGTTTACGCATGGATGTCCCGTTGAGTGAGAGGATCGGATTATGCCGGTAATTCCCGAAATTGTTCGTTTTCATTTTGCAAGGCTCGCCCCGTCACCGTGGAACTGGTATACCAAACCCGATTTTTCGGGCTGTGCGTTGCGTTGGACGCCTCCAGCCGATAACGTTGCGCTTTATATTGTTTTTCGCAGCAGCGAGAATCTTCCGAGCGACTGTTGTGAAGATCTGCTCAACGGGCAGTTTGATGATGTCGTCGAGCGCATTGATATTTTCAAGCCGATTTCCCAGCTCGTCGACGATGAGATACATGAAAAAAACCGATACCTTGTGCTTGCGCGTCTGGACAACGAGGATGTGGTTTGGGTTCAGGATGTCGAGAGTTTTCAGTTTTCAGGGGCGGAGCCGGGCGAAACGTGGACGTACTGGTCGAATCCCTATGGCGATTCCCCCAGGATCAAAGATCCGTGCAGGCTGGATTATGCCACGGTGCGCGTCGGGACGTTTTGCGGGTTTGAATGGGACTATCCGTCCCAGTATCCCGAGTTTGTGGGGTACGATCTGATCGTCACGGACATGCCGTACAGCCCGCATACCGGGGCCGAGTCGGATATCCAGGCTTTTCGCGAGGTTCTGAGTGGTGCACGGGGAACGCTCTATTCGTTGGAGCGTTTTGTCAACGCCATTGTCGACAACGAATCGTTTGTCAATCGCTTTTGGTATTACGTGTTGCTCGTCCGTCTGCCCGATTCTGGACGCATACAGATACCCATTCGGCATGTGTCTGAGCCGTTTGATTCGGGAAAACCGTTTCAGTACCTGTCGACGCGTTCGGGCTGGGGTGTGGGGCGCGATCGCATGATGGCGGCCTATGCTCGCTGGAAGGCGACGTGTTCAAGCGGGATGGGCAGTTCGGCGTCGATTTCGGTCGTGGCAGACCCTGTCGAGTCTGGCGAGGAGGGAGGCAAAGAAGGGCTGAAACTCGAATTTTTCAGTCATGCGCCGGGGTTGTCCTTGGACTCGTTCATGGCCAATCCAGAGATGGTGGGCATTCAGTTTAGCGCCGTGGTGCCTCAGGGGGCAAAAATTGTGGCATTGCGTTCGAGAAATGAACTGTCGCCACAAATTTGCGCCGAGGCGTTCCAAAAAACGATCGGGCAGGGCGTGGTCGAGACGGAGAACTGGGATGGATTCGCCTTTGTTCCCAATGATGGATACATGGTTCTCGTCGATGCGGATTGTCACGACAAGTCAAACTATGCGTTTGCCCTCTGTCAGGAGGGGGACAGGGCTGGAAAACCGTTGCAGCACGTCAAGGATGTGACCGTCGATTACATCACCAAGCCCGAAACGACCATTCGATGGGGCAATTCTTCGCTTCAGTTTGAAAATCGCCTTGCCCATTTTGTTCAGGTCGAAAGTTTTCAGAAAAAAAACAACCTTGCCATGGGTCTGCGCGTGCTCGACGAATCAGGCGTCACACGGATCGAATTGTATCGTTTCGACAGACTTCCGCGCTGGAATGCAGAAACGGTTCAGGCATTTCATGATTTTCAGCGCGATGGTGAGTCATCGTTGGGAAGCCGTTTTGTGCTGGATGGCGTTTGTGGCGGCGTCATTGACGATGTCTCCTCGTGCCATACTACAGTCTATTATGCCGCGCTGAGTGTAGACAGGTACGGCAATCGTTGTCCGATTCAAATTTACAGCCAGGGCGGGCGTGGTCATGAAGATTGGCCGTTGTTGTCGGCGGTTTCCGGTTTGGATCAGAGCCCGGTTTTTGACGAGGAGGATAGGCCGGATGAAGATCTCACCGCGCCTCGTGCATCGGTGTTAGACGAGTCAGAGGTTCCCGTGCCCGCGTCCCGTCGTCGCCGTTATTCTTGGGATGATGAGGCATCGCTTTCGGAAACGCCGGAATCTTCGGAATCCCCCGCGCCTCTTGGGTCGGAACCAGACGAATCAGAGGTTCCCG
>CAMCLY010000054.1 GCA_945875805.1 uncultured Myxococcales bacterium
CATGGCTACGCCATGCGCCCTTTTCGCATTTCATGAGGTGGTGAGGCTTGGGGCGCCGTATTTTGCCTGTTTTTTTGTGGGTTTGGGTGAGGGCTTTTGTGTTTGGCTTTTTATTTTTCTAACTCCCCACTCCGATTAATGAGAGACCAGAAGGGGGATGCAAAAAACCGGAGTTGTTGAGGGATGGCGTGGTATATAGAGCCGGATATGCGTGAGCCACGGCTTGCGTAGAAACTGGGATCAAAGGGGAATTGAGTCGAGCGAGGAGGGCCAGGATGATTTTGACAAAACGATTTGAACGCGCCGTATGTCTCGCGTGTGATTTTCATCGAACGCAGAAACGCAAAAACATCCCCTCTCCGTTCATGAGTCACCTGTTCAGCGTGTGCGCCATGGTGTGCGAAAACATCGATTTTATCTGCAAAGACGCAGAGGAAGCCGAAGATTATGCCATTACAGCGATTTTACATGACGCCATTGAGGATCAGGGCGGAATGGAGGCCTATGGACGAATATCTCGGGACTTGGGCACACAAATCGCGGACAATGTACTGATGTTATCAGACTCTTCGTGTCAGCCTGGCGAAAGCAAACCACCCAAAACGGAGAGAAATCGTCTATACAGAGAGAAACTAAAGCAGGCACCGCCAGGCATTGTATTAATTTCATGTTGTGACAAGATCCACAACATGCGATCCATGGCGGCGGATTATCTCGTGCTGGGGGATGAAATATGGAAGTCATACACGCTGCCTCCGGAACAGACACTAGCGAACTATCAAACATTGGAAGAGATCTATAAAGAACGGCTGGGTTCACATCGCATCGTCCTGTTGTATCGGGAAGCGTTGCATGCCGTCGAATGCCTTCGCCAAACTTTATGAACGCCGATGATGTATATATTTTTCTCCATCCTCTGTATGTGTGAAAAAAGAAAGTAAGGAGTCTATGATATGATACATGTCAATTACGAACTTTCGACGATAGGTCAGCGCATGATAGCGGTGGCCGGGAATTTTTTGGGGGGAGCCCTGGTCCTGATTCTCGGTATACTCGGCGCTTTTTTTGAGTATGAGAATCTTGCCAAGAACGGATTTTCCGTCATCACCATACCGTGTTATGCAGTGGTCATGTTTAGTGCGTTTCTCATATTGGCGCGCGTAAAGTATGCGGTACTGATTGCGGTGGGGGCAGAGCTTCTGGAGTTGTTGTCATACATTACGATGCAGGTGACAACGACGCCCAATGTCAGTTTTCTCATTTTGATCAAGGTGGCGGTTATCGTCTGCAGCACACAACTGATGGTGAAAATTGTGTCTTTTGACGATGCGCCTCCAGAGGCTCGCCCAGTTCGACGAGGTCCCCAGCCCCCCCAAGGTCGTGTCATACGCCGCAATCCCCCGCAGGCGAGGCGCTAAATCATGTCGGAAATCATCGAAGTGGTGGCCGCGCTCATCGTGCGCGAGGATCGAATTTTTGCGGCACAGCGCGGCCCTGGACGTACTCATGCCGGTCTTTGGGAATTTCCCGGCGGGAAGATCGAACGCGGCGAAGCGCCGCGTGATGCGCTTTCACGCGAAATTCAGGAAGAACTTCACGTGCGTTCGTACTCGCGCGAATTTATCTCCACGCGCGAAACGCGCGATGCGGATCGCACCATCCGTGTGCATCTCTACCGCACGATTGTAGAAAGTACGGCCTTTGAGTGTACGGAGCATGCGCGCCTGGCATGGCTGACGCTCGAAGAAGCGCGCACATTGGAGTGGACTCAGGCGGATGCCGCTTTTCTCGAGGATATTGCGGACGTGATGGCCTCGCGCCGTCATGCCATGCTTGCCCGTCCCGAAGCGCTCGACGATCTTCCCGCGCGCGCGGGAGGACGTCACATCTTTCGCGCGCTTCAACGTCCGTGGGACGCACAGCGACCGCATTATTCGATTGGCCATAAGTGCCGTGCACTCGTGGAGACACAATACGACACCTCATGCCTTCACATTGCGGAGTCCCTCCAGGCACCGGACGGAACGACGCGCATCATCTATGAACTTCAGGACGGCGCGCGCGTCGAGACGATCCACATGCCGCGCGATGTCAAAACCCCGCGCGTGACGCTTTGCGTGTCGAGTCAGGTCGGCTGTGCCATGAACTGCGCGTTTTGTGCGACGGCAACGTTGGGTTTCAGACGGAATCTGACTGCGGCCGAAATCGTTCAACAGGTCACCGTCGCGCTCGACACATACGGCCCCCACGAAACACACCAGGTCAACCTCGTCTTTATGGGCATGGGTGAAGCCCTGATGAATGTCTCCCATGTGACCGAAGCGATCGAAATATTATCCCATCCTTACGGCCTCAACATTCCTGCGGTACGCATGACGCTTTCGACCTCCGGGGTACTGGACGGCCTTGACGCCCTCAAATCGCTTTCATGCCGACCCAATCTCGCCGTGAGCATCAACGCGACGACGGACGATATGCGCACGCGTTTGATGCCGATTACGCGAAAATACGGACTTGGAGCGATTCGCGCCGCGCTTGAGTCATGGCCCTATCGTCCGCACGAAAAAGTGTTGCTGGAATACGTTCTTTTGTCCGGCGTCAACGACAGCGACGAGGACGCGCGCCGCCTGGCGGCGTTTGCGCTTGGCCTGCCACACAACATCAACATCATCCCGTACAATGCGACACCGCGTGATGCGTTTTGTGCCCCACCCGCCGAACGGGTGGCGGCGTTTATCGCGATTTTGCAGGAGGCGGGATGTTTTGTCACACAACGCGTGGCGCGCGGCGTTCAGGTGGGCGGGGCGTGCGGACAGCTTCTGGCCAAAAGGGCCGGGCGTATTTGAGCGGAGCGAAAATAGACCGGCCGGCGCCGTGCAGGCGCAGGCCGGACTCCGGCCAAGCCGCACACCCACACACACTCCAAACACCAAGACATCACAAAAAATCAGGCAATGTCCTTGCGCAACGCGGCCAGCAAAGAGAGTCGCGCAAACTGACGGATGCCCTCAAGCGTCAGGTTGGGTACCGAAAAATCATATTGAATGTGGGGCAGGATCAAGGGGGCGTTTCCGCCAGTGACGAGCGTGGCAAATTCGACGGACGGAAATGCACGACGTATGTCGGCCACAATGCGTTCGACCGCGCCCACGGTACACAGGACAGACCCGGCGTTCATCGCCTCGGCGGTGGTGGCAGCCACTGGAGAGCCGACAGGACCCAGAGCGGTTTGAGGAAGATGCGGGATACGCATCCCAAGCGCCTGATGCAAGGTCATGAGACCGGGAAGAATGGGACCGCCATAAAGCGCGCCGTCGATCAGAATGTCAAAATGCGTCGCCGTGCCAAGATCAATGACGATGGCGCCGTGAGGGGCATAACGCTGGGCCGCAAGGGCATTGGCTATCCGATCCGCGCCCATGGGCGAATCGTAATGCACGACCAAAGACGAAGGCGGACGCGTCAGGACATACACAGGACACTGGGCCTGCAAATGCACTTCGAGTTCGGGAAACTGAGAAGACACGCGCGATACGGCACAGGCATCCACCCCGGAATCCGGAAACTCCACGCGATCCCCAGACTGAAAATCACGCCTCCAGACGAGGCACTCTCCATCATAAAGCCCCGATGAAACGCGCGTGTTGCCTATATCGACTGCCAAAATCTGCATGAAACGGACCCCAAAAATCCAGCCCAAAACCGGTAGGTCTCATACCGACATTAAACCACAAATGCAATGGAATGATACACGCTCACTCCTGCGCAAGTCGAATGGCCTGAACCACAGGCTTGGAATCTTCCGTCTGAATGGTGGCAGACGCGGAAAGCCTGATGGCCCCGCTCTGGGTGCGGGCCGTGACGGTATGCGAACCACAGGGCAACACAAAGGACGCACGATCGACCTGATACGCGGCAACTCGGCCGTCAATGGCGATGTCGGAAAGCTGATAGGGCGCGGGATCGCCTTCGATAAAAGACTCAAGAATACGAATTGTCATCTCACAAAACCGGATGTTGTCTGAATTTTTTCCTCCCTGTCCGGCGTGAAACGAGGCCCGATACGGAATGGCTATCTGCCGCCCAGAAACCTCCGGAACGACTTCATACCCCTCGCCCTGAGCGCCGTACACGGCACAAGGAATCCGGCAAGAGGACTCGCCAGACTTCGCGGTGGCTGAACGATTGGATGTAAGCTGAACGGCCACGTTCCTGGATATATCCCGATTGTCTGCGCGCGTTCTGGACGCATCGTGACGCGTTTTGTTTTCGCCTCGCACGGGTTCCACCGCACTCTTGGCCGACGCAATCTTCCGGGGACGAGACGGCGTTGTTTCAAGTTCCTGCACATCGGAAGTCTCACCGTCACTGCCGCGTGCGCTGGCAGCCGCATCCCTCTCTGACGCACTCGCGGTGTCACCAGAATCCCCATTCACAGACTCGATATTTCGGGCTCGCATGGGTTCCAGTGCCACGAGATACTCAAATCGTCCGTGGAAGATGTCGAAAAATGATTCCGTCTTTCCACACCGTTCCCAATGAATCTTCTCAAATTTATGTTTTTCGTCGAATCGAAACCGCATCAGACAGGTTTCATAGCCCAGGCTCTGGATGGCAATTTCGACGTCACGCCCCGGAAGGAGTACGAACTGTTTTCCATCGAGCGCGCGGTACTCGCCTTCGACAATGTAAATCGACGACTGATCGGGGAGGGTGTGAAGCCCGACGGGAACACCCTTGGTAAATTCCAAGACACGAAAATCACGCGGTGAGACGCCAAATGCCCCGGAGGCATAGAGATCATAAAACGCCTGGGCGGAATCGCGCGCCTCGCGACCAGATCCGGAAGACTGGAGAGACGGGACGGACTCGACTGCCTCTGAAATCTGTTCGGACTCAAAACGCCCCGTTTCGCGGAAAGTCTTGATCGTCTGACGAAATTTTTCGGCATCTTCGGGAGAATTAATGCCCCACAGATACCATGAGTAAACCATGATGCCGAGAGTCGCGACCATAATGCCGAGAAAAACGTATCTCAACCGAACAAAAAAGCGACGAATGGGGGATCGCCGCTTGTTGCGTTCATCCCACAGTGAGAGCTCCTCCCCAGGGGGCATCTCGGAAAGCGCGTCTCGAGACACCGAAGGATGCGATTCGGAAGACACCGGTTCTCGGGACACCAAGGGGTGAGAGTCGGAAGACACCGGTTCTCGGGACACCAAGGGGTGAGAGTCGGAAGACACTGGTTCTCGGGACACCGAAGGATGAGAATCGGAAGACACCGGTTCACGGGAAATGGCGAGCAGTTCCTGAGAAGATGTGAGACCGCTCAAACCATCCAACGTGGGCACCACCGTTTTTGTCCGCGTGGCTCCAAACGCCTGGGCTCCGATAAGGCTATCGAGTTCTGAAGACAGAAACTCATCGACCGACGCCGCAACGGGCAAATCGCCGTTCATGAAAGGCTTGAAGTATGCCATGACATCGCGCTGTCCGGCCATGCAATGTCGATCGCGCATATAGGCGACGAGCGCGTCAAAAAACGCATCGGCAGATTCAAATCTCTCCTCGCGAATAGGGCTCAACGCCCGCGAGACGAGGGCAGAAAGCTGTGCATCGATCTCTTCGTTGAGAGACGACAACGGACGAGCGCCTTCAAAATGAAGTTCGGAAGGATCGCTTTTACTGGCATTTTCCTCAAAAGGGCGCACGGCGGCAAGCATTTCATACAAAACGATCCCCACCGAAAAGATATCCGTCCTGCAGTCAAGGACTTCTCCATGCGCCTGTTCCGGGCTCATGTAGGCGAACTTTCCCTCGACGCTCCCCTGAGTGCCCTGCACAAGTCCACGCGCAATCCCAAAATCGATGATCTTAACCTCGCCCTCAGTCGAAATGAGCACATTGGATGGACTGATGTCTCCATGGACAATGCCCAGCGGATGCCCTTCCGAATCCATCGCGCGGTGGGCATAACTCAATCCCCGCAAAACCTCCACGGTGACGGCAAGGGCAATGGCAACGGGAACTTTTTTAGGGCGAATGCGTCGCAAAAGAACCCTGAGGTCTGCGCCTTCGACAAACTCCATTGCCAAATAATATTCGCCCCCAACCTCGCCCATATCGAAAATCTGGACGATGTTGGAATGGGTCAGGGCAACAAGGGTTCTCCCCTCGTTGAGAAAACGTTCCACAAACGCTGTATCCGAAGCAAGCTCCCGGCGAATTTTTTTGATGACACAACGCTTTTCAAATCCGGCCACACCGAGGAGCCGCGCCCAATAGATCTCCCCCATGCCTCCGCGAGCCATCAGCCCAAGAAGCGTATAGCGGCCAAACTGTTGTATCTTTAAAGCCATCTGAACTGCACTGAACACCGACCACTCGCCACAAATGGCAGGCGAATCGAATACGGCAAATTACGCGCATTGAAGGATTTTGGACTCGCCTCTATTCCATAAATTTTAATTATTTTATCAAAATATTTCAGTCTTGATGTCACGTCACGCCAGACGTCACAAGCCTGGCGCTGACAAAATTTTTCATACAAAATCGCGTTTTTCGAGCACAATAGCCGCGATGCAGACGAGCACGACGATATAGGCCAATCCGTGCAACGTCGACCAGGCCACGTGACTCCACGGAATCTCAAGCGCATAACTGACCTGGGTGGAAACATCGAAATGCCCGAAATTGGGCAAAAGAAATTCCGCCCCCCGCATGGCCGCGCGAATCTCAAGCGTCTTATGTTGCGCCGCATAAAGCCCGATTTGCGGCGACAGGGCCGCCAAAAGCACAAATCCCGCGCACATCAACGTCGAAAACATCGCACTCGAAAACGTCGAAAACATCAGCGCGGCGGCGGCGACGACGAGCGATTGCACATAGGTCAGCCAAAACGCCTCAAACAGCGTCACGTCAAGCGACATCCCCCGCATGACCAGCAACGCCAGAAACACCGCAAACATGGCGAGGAGCTCGACAAACAGCGTCGCCGAAATCCCAAAAAATTTCCCGATGATGATTTCGTATCGCCTGACGGGTTTCGACAATATCGTATAAATAATCCGGCGTTCGATCTCTTTGTGAATGGGACCAATGCCCGTGTACATGGCAAGCCCCACCCCCATCAACATGATAAAGGTCATGCCGACGTCGCGAATCACGCGTTCCTGTTCATAGAGCGAAAGCTCCCCAAGCACGAGGGAAAAAAGAAATATCGCAACGGCAAAAAAACCTATTCCGTAGAGAATTTTATTGCGAATCGCTTCGCGAAACGTCTGTGTAATAAAGGCATTGAGCGTCAAAAACATGGCCTAATTTCCATCCTGAGGACTCGCGGGTTCCTTTTTATCCTTGACAAACAAACTTTCGAGATCCGAACCGCGTTCCATGACGTGTTCGACATGCAGTCCCCGCCCAATGGCCTCCTGCAACACCTGATTGACGTCCTGGGCGGCTCCGGGAGCCAGCGACACCGCGACACCGTCCCCCCTGACGGACACGGTCACGCCTTTATGTGACGACAGCGCCTGCCCAAACGCCCCGGCCTGTTCGCCGCGCACCATGATTTCGACGTGCCGGTCGCCCGCCAGCAATTCGCGCAACGTCCCAACGACCTCCATACGTCCCTGCCTGATGACCCCCACGCGATCACACAATCGCTCGACATCCGGCAAAATATGACTCGAAAAGAATATCGTCTTCCCCGACTTCTGACATTCACGTATCAAATCCGCCACATCACGTCGACCAAGCGGATCAAGCCCCGACTGCGGCTCGTCCAAAATCACAAGTTCAGGATCCCCTATCAGCGCCTGCGCAAGCCCTATGCGCTGCAACATGCCCTTGGAAAACTGACCCAGCCGCTTGTGGCGCGCATGACCAAGCCCCACGCGCTCGATCCATTGTGACACGATTTTGTCGCGATTTTCACGAATGCCATACAATTTTGCATAAAAATCGAGAATCTCCGACGCCGTCAAACTTTCATAGTAATAACTGATCTCAGGCAGATACCCGAGTTTTCGACTGCATTGCCGATCAAAACCGTCGTGCCCAAGCAGCCGCATCGTCCCGGAACTCGGCCTGATAAGCCCCGTCAACATCTTAATGGTCGTCGTTTTGCCCGCCCCGTTCGGGCCAATAAGCCCAAAAATCTCCCCCGGCTCCACGCGCAACGACAGCTCCCGCACCGCATCGACACGCTTGCGCCGAAATCCCACGTGAAACGTCTTGCTCAACCCGATGAGTTCGATAATCGGTTCGCCCATACCACCCATATCCGTAAGTTTTTTCTATGAGGCGTGCTATCGCGGGGCCCATCGGCCCCTCGCGATACGCACCGCCCGCGCGGCTATCTCGCGCGCGGCTGCCTCGCAGACCGCGACCGCTCAATACGCCGCGCCTCGTCCATCCAAGCACCAGGTTACAATTTAAAACTCAAATACAAACGCGTGTTCCCAGACTGATCGTCCGACATCTCAAGCGTCCCGTCAAACTGGCGCAACAACGGCAACACATACGCCAGCGTGTTCACCGGAGGATACGTCACCACCAAACGACGAGACCCCACAAGAAGATCAAACAGATTGTCATCCTTGGCAGGCACAATGTTGACTCGCGCAAGTCGTTCTGTCAGTTCCGCCACCGTAAACAATTTCCCGTTGTGGAATATCGACGCAGAAACCTCGCTGGAAAACGGCTGGAGCACAATCTGTATACAGCTGTTGTTGTCGGTCGATAAAAATGCCGCACCCACGACGATTTCCAAAAGTTTGTCCACGATCGTCGCAAAGGCCGCCACCACCGCCGGCGGCACAGGATGCCCAGCCACCTCCTCTTCGTTCGGATACCCACTCGTGTCCAGCCCAATATAAATGTTCTTCTTGAGATAACGACAACGGTTCTGCGCATTGAGCACAATCGTCTGCAACGTGTACGGCAAATACCCAAGAAGACTGTTCATCCCGTGATACAGCGCGTTGACTTTCTCCCACGCCACGGGATCCTCCGTCGCTCGCGTGCGCAACGTGTCATATAAAACCTGGGTCGACTCCACCATCTCCTGAAAAAGCTGCATCGGCAACGGAATCGACGTGCGCACAAACTCCAAATCGGCATCCTTGGGATCTATCCACTCAGGACACACATTATTGGCCACACTGATCATGTGATACAATAGCCCCGCCACATGCGCACGCGTCAAATTCGACATGAACGCCATGTGGTGAAACGCAAATATAAAGGCTATCGCCGGCGGAAAATCCGTCGTCATACCAATGATCGACATCCGCGTTTCGAGACACGAAAACTCCGAATTCAGATACTGGGCGTCATCCGCATCGCGCGACGACAAAAGCAGATTGAGCGCCGCTATCGCCTTGGCAAAAAACAGACGCACCTGCGGCGAACAGGGCATGACCGTTACCCTGGGACAGACTTCCTCCACCGTGCGTATGATGCGCATGCACTGGCGCTTCATCGTCAGATTCTCGGTGTTCACAAAATCCGCCGTCGGAATGTCGTCCATGTGCAACAAAATCTGCTGACGAAGTTCTCCAAGTTTGCACATCGTCGCAATATGAAGAAGCCTGCGGATCAAACTGAAATAATACTCCGTCGACGTCGACGTCGATGAATTCGTCCACACAAGCTGCAACTCGTTGAGGACATGATTCACCTGCCGGACGATAAAACTCGTCACCCCGTCGCGCGGCTGACCCGGCGTTTTGTACAGCGACGTCAGGACATTGTAGAAAAGATTGGCAGACGCCATGACCTGCTGCAAATCGCTAGAACCGAGGTATTTCACCAGACGATCGCATATCGACTGAAGAAGCCCTGCCGTAAAATACAGAGCATCAACCACAGACTCGGACACGAGCACAGGCGCATCACCATCCTGCGCGGGAATGCGTTCCAACAAACAGACGAGAATCTCACAGACGCGCTCAAGCGCATGACAATGAACCTGCCGCGCATCGATGAGAAGATTGTGTATCCCCGCCGGCGAAATCGTCGCCGGGGACTCAAGCTGCATCAAAAGCGTCTCGGACAGCTGCCGCGCATCATGAACCACCGAGTATACCGATGTCGGACGCGCATCGCGTGGACGGGAAAACAATATCTGAAGACGCGCGTGGTTGAGCTGCTCCAAATCCGATTCCTCCAAATCCTCCGTCGGAAATGCCCGCAACTCACCCGCAAGGGAAATAAACGCCTCCACACACGAATACTCATACGTATCCCACAACGCATCCAGCTGGGAGAATGCCGACGACAACCACGTTATCGAGTGCTCATTCGCCAGTTTGGAAAGACTCTGGACGCGTTCACGCAAATCCGATCCTGAACTCCGCTCCAGTTCGAGCTTGGGCAATGCCGCCTGAATAAACGCCTTCCAACGGTTGCAAAACGGAATGTCGGCCAAACTCCCCTTCCCCTCGCAAAACTTTGAAACCAGCGATCGAATATGACGAAACTTCTTTTCGGATATCGAACGCGAAAAATGCCGCTGAAGCATGTCGCACACGCGATAGTAGCTCGCATACACCTCATCGGCAGGAAGATTGGGCAGACGCGTATGCTGAAGACCAAGATAAATCTCCTTGAACACCGAAATCAGATCGTCCAGGTGGTATTCCTTGGCAATCTGCGTCGCACTGTCAATGCTCGCACATGCATCCGAAAACCCTTTGCTGTAACCATAAAAAACGGCGCTTTCGAGATAATGCAACGATTCCGTCACCAACGCCTCAAGCGTGCGCGCCAGCTTGTTGATCGTGCGCGTCGTCAACTCCTGAGGGTTGACGCTGTCCATACTCGGAAGGGGCGCTTCCGCCGACGGCTGCCCTGGCGTCGCGCCTAGCTTTTCGTATAGCTTCTCAAGAATGTCCGTATAACGACCAATGTCCAAGGCATGCGATTTCTGCTGAAGATACGTCAGAATGTACACCAGACAGTTGAGAAACTCCCCACCCCTGTCGACAAAAGACCGCATCTTCAGCGCATCGTACCGACGCTCCGTCGGTTCGCCAATCTCGGCCTCCGTATACGAAGTCGGAAGCATGTTCGTAATATAGGCCAAAAGAGGAAGTTGCTCTCCAAAACCCGCAAACGCCAAAATGTTGGCCAGACGATGAATCTGTTTGACCAAATCACACGCTTCTTCACTATTTTCCTGAATGACAAGCAACTCCAAATCGTCAAACAGACGCATCACGATGAGCGACACAAACTGCCACAACTGACCATCGTGACCCGGCTTTTTCGCCCCTTCCCCGCCACCGGCGGCACTTTCTTTGGACACATCCTGCCGCACCAAAGATTTTTGAAGCGCTGCAATGTCAAGCACCTGGGCGACCACCGCACGATTGCCGGATTCTGTCCCCTCCGCCGACGATGCCTCTGACGTCGCTCCGCCTGCGACAAATTCCGACGTCGGCATGGTTTCGTCGGCATCGAGCATCACCTCCACATCGCTCAAATTTTCTTCGTGAAATTCTGTTTTTTCTGAAGCCGGCGTTTCAGACGTCGGCGCATCCGACGAAAGACCAAGATCAAAATCGAGCGCCTCTTCCAACTCGCCAAGCCAGTCCTCGCCAAAATCATATCCACCCGCGACCGGCTTTGCCTCATCCAGTTTCGACATTATTCAACCTCTTTTTTCATGAACACAGGCCAACCCATCATTGCCCCTTTCCGCCCCTATATGACACAAAAACACGTCCTTTTGAACCCATTCGCATTTCGGAGAACGCAACGGAACAAAGCCCCTCCACAAATCCTCTATAACGCCCTGACACAGCGGAACCCGAGATCTTCCGCCCCCTGATTGGCTCGCTCAATCCAACCGGCGCTCATGCGGATGTCGGCCTTGCGAGTGCGATAACTCCCACCCTTGGTGACCCGGGTCTGAGGATCGGCGCCAGGCGTCGACGTCCATTCGCGCACGTTGCCAAGCATGTTGACAATGTGTCCGGGATTGGCACTTGACATCCGCCTGAACACGCTTTCGGGATGCCCAGGATTGACACGACGACACTCGCCATTTTTCCCGCTCCCGCAATGAATCGTTTCACAGGAGACATTGACATCCGTGATGCCGTCGTGATCCCCCCCAAACCGGCCTGCGGCCTCCCATTGTTCCACGTTTGGAAGGCTTTTTCCGGCAAAGGCACAAAACGCCTCGGCACTTCCAACCCCTATGCCCGTGACCGGCATGTTCCAGTCCGGCGGCTCCCAGGCCAACACAGGACATTTTCCCGCCTCGACGCATTTGAAATATTGAAAATACGACACCTCGACCTGATCGATGGCAAACGACGGAAGCGCCACACGGCGCAACGTCTTGGAATTTTCGACGCCAATCCAGTGTTCGGCCGCCGGAACCACAGTCATCACCCCTGTATCGGTATGCATCGTTTCCAGAGGCAGCGCCGCGATGTTTTGGACTTTGACCGGATCATGACCGGCGAGCATCGGTTCGAGGACTTCGAGCTGAGGGGCAGGCGCTGACATCGAATGCTTGAAACGATACACAAGCCCCACACACGCCAAGATGACGATAGACACGACGACAATTTTTAGCGCCACCGTGGCATTTTTGGCGGCGGGACGCGTCGGCACGGAAGGTTCCCCGGACTGCAACTGACGCACGGAAGGCGCGGACTGGGGGCGAACGGACTTGTTGTGGGAACTTTTTATCTGGGCCGCCGCCGCCAGCGATACCGCACTCCGCGACCGCCGAAACGTCCTGGAATGCACACCGGAAGGCTGTTTTTCGCGGGCAATTTGTAGCATGGATTTGTGCGACGGCGACGCCGGATGCGCATCGCCTCTCCCCTTCGCCACATCCGTTCCGGCGGGGGCGGATGGAATGCTTTCGACGTGCGACATGGACGCATTCCTTGAGACTGTCCTCTGCTTTGCAGGAGACGCGCTTTTCTGGGGAACAGCTTTGACCGGGACATGCGCCTCCGGCGCGACAGAACCGCCCTGAGCCCGCGCATCCGGCCCCCCGACGCTTCCCCCACCCCGTGCCGCCGTGGAGGGTTTGATTTTTTTTGCCCCCTCGCCACTTTTGGCGATGGCACGTTCAATTTTGCGCTGCAACTTCGGGTTGCTCTGCACCACAAGCGCGCCGTCATTGGGGTTGAGACGCAACGAAATATCGTCATACCCCCCCAGGGACAGCAAGGCACGCTGAAACGATTCGGCATTGGGATAACGATTGGCCCGGTCTTTTTCGAGCGATTTCATCACAATGGCCTCAAGGCGATCCGACACATCGCTTCGATACGTGCGCATCGAGGGCGGCTTCATCGAAAGCTGTGCTTTGAGGAGTTCAAACTCCTTGAACTCCTCAAACGGCGTACGTCCGCACAACATTTCGTACAGCGTCAGCCCTATCGCATACAGATCGGTGCGTTCGTCGACATCGCGGGCGTTTTCGATTTGTTCCGGAGCCATGTAACGGGGCGTCCCCATCTTGGCTCCGGTGACCGTCCTCTGGTCATTTTCCTGCAACAGCTTGGCTATGCCGAAATCCATCACCTTGATTCCGCAATAGAGCGTTTCCTGCGACTCTGCGCGGCTCACCATGATGTTTGAAGGTTTCAGATCGCGGTGAACGATATGCGCGTGATGCGCAAACCCGATGGCGTCGAGAATGACCAGGGCGCTCGACACCGCATCATGTTCGCTCAACGTGTGCCGTTCGATTATCTGGTCAAGCGCCTCCCCCTCGACGTATTCCATGACAATCGCCAGAATCCCGGGAATCCCTCCATCCTTATCGCTGTCGATCACATCCATCACGTGCACGATATGGGGATGAACTACCGTCGCCTGGATCTTTGCCTCATCCAAAAAACGCCGACGCAAAATGTCCATGCGCGCCAGCTTGGGATCGAGAACTTTCAGGGCATAACGCGTCCCAAGAGATTTGTGGTGACAGCTGTACACCACCCCCATCCCGCCTTCGCCGATGACGCCCTCAATGACATAACTTCCCCGCAATACCGCCCCTTCGGGCAACAGGCCGTCCGGCTGAATTGCAAACGACAAATCATTGCCGCAATAGTTGCAAAAGCGACTCCCCGGAGGGTTGAGCTTCAGACACATGCGACATTTTTGACTGGGAACGATACTCTCAGGCACGACCACTCACTCCAAATCGACATAAAACTGCGATCACGATTACCGCACTTGACCTGTTTGCGCAACTTTCCCGCCAGAACGTGCTGGCGAGTCTTCATCGCTTGTGCAGGAGAATCCATCTGTATTTTGGCGTTCTGATATGGATGTGTGGTGAAGGGCTGATCATGGCTTGGCCCGGGGCGTTTTGGGCGGTTTGGATTTGACGCTTTGTGAATCCCGGTTGTTCCAAGCCATCCTTGTGTATTCCGTACCGGCAGGGAGAACCATGGCTGAAGATCAGAAGAGGGGGTCGCGGCGTATTGAGGCACAGCCGAAATAGACGCGCAGGGGGAGACTTCCCCCTCCCCAAAAACAAAAAAAACAAAGATCATCTGGACAGCCTGCACGTATTCAACCTGGGGCTGTGTGTCAGTCTGGATGTTTTTTTTTGCATTTCAAAACCTTTTTTTCTTGACGAACATCGAATCTTCTCGTAAATGGCGCCCCGCTTGACGATGCCAGGCAACGAGATGCATGGCTAGGTAGCTCAGTTGGCAGAGCAGGGGACTGAAAATCCCCGTGTCGGCAGTTCGATTCTGTCCCTAGCCATTTCGTCCCAAGTCTTTGATCGTTCGGCATTTGGCTAGGTAGCTCAGTTGGCAGAGCAGGGGACTGAAAATCCCCGTGTCGGCAGTTCGATTCTGTCCCTAGCCATGTGAATTTTATGAAGGGTGGCGGACAGTCACCATGTCGGCGTTGGAATTTTGATTCCGGCGCTTTTTTTTTGCCTTTTTATGCCATTCATCGGGCTTCGCTCCCCACCCCATTTTCGTGCGGCAAGCCCCATCTCCAAGACAACCCCATGACATCCGACAAAACGATGATGGGGCGCCCCACCCCGCTTGGCGCCACCGTAACCCAGGAAGGGATCAACTTCGCCATCTACTCCCATTACGCCACGGCCGCTTACCTCGATCTGTTTGATTCCGAACAGGATAGCGTGCCGTCCCAGACCATCGCGCTGGATGCCCGGCGACATCGCACAGGCGATATCTGGCACGTCTTCGTCAAGGGGCTCAAGTCCGGCCAGCTCTATGGATGGCGCATGGACGGCCCGTACCGTCCTGTGGTGGGGCACCGTTTCAACGTCCACAAGCTGCTCGTCGATCCGTTTGCCCACGCCGTCACTGGGGAATTTGACATGTTCGACGATGCCCTTTACGGCTACGATCGGCATTCCGCCCTGCGCGATCGCTCGTTCTGCGACACCGACAGCGCCCATGCCACCGCGCGATGTGTCGCGCTCTCCCCCGCCCCCATGACGTGGGATACCGAAAACCGCCCGAGATATGCCCTTTCCGACACCGTCATTTATGAGTGTCATGTCAAGGGCATGACGATGCATCCGTCCTCCATGAGTCCCGCACCGGGCACATTTGCAGGACTCGCCAGTCGAATCGAGCACCTCAAGAAACTCGGCGTCACCGCCATCGAACTTCTTCCCATCGCGACCTATAACGCCCTGGAACCCCCAACCCTCGTCGACCCCAAAACAGGAACCATCAACCGCAACTACTGGGGGTATGCGACGGTCGGATTCTTCAGCCCGCATCAGGGCTATGCCCACGACAAGACCCCAGGGGCGGCCGTCGAAGAGTTCAGACAGATGGTCAAAGCCTTTCACGAAGCCAAAATCGAAGTCATCCTCGACGTCGTGTTCAATCACAGCGGCGAGGGCGGGGAACTCGGCCCCACCCTAGCCTTCAGGGGGCTCGACAACGCCACCTATTACATGCTCTCCCCTCGCGGAAAATACGCAAACTACACGGGATGCGGCAACACCATGAACTGCAACCACCCCGTGATGAAGCACCTCATCCTCGAATGTCTGCGATACTGGATCGTTGAAATGCATGTCGACGGGTTCCGGTTCGACCTGGCCACCATTCTCGGACGCTCAAACAAGGGAGAATGGATAAACGATCCCAACCTCGGGCTGCTCAGGGATATCGCCGACGATCCCGTCCTCAGCGGATGTACCCTCATCGCCGAGGCGTGGGACGCCGCGGGACTCTACAAAGTCGGCGGATTCCCAAGAGGGTGGGCCGAGTGGAACGGACGCTTTAGAGACGACGCACGCCGGTTTTGGCTGGGAGGAGACAATACCGCCCTCAACCTCGCCAGACGCATCGGGGGGAGCAAAGACGTCTTTGGAGACAAAAGGGACACCACCCAGAGCATCAACTTCATCACCGCGCACGACGGCTTCACCCTGCGAGATCTCTGCTCCTACACACAAAAGCACAACGAAAGAAACGGCGAACAGAACCGCGACGGTTCCAACGACAACCTCTCCCTCAACTTTGGCGTGGAGGGGGATACCGACGATCCGGCCATCCTAAAAAAGCGCATCCAGCACGCCAAAAATCTTCTGGCCACGCTCTTTATTTCACGAGGAACGCCCATGCTCCTCGGCGGTGACGAAATCTGGAGAACCCAAAAAGGAAACAACAACGGGTTCTGCCAGGACAACGACATTTCATGGATAAACTGGAGTGCGTCGCCTCAGTCCAACGAAATGATGCGGTTTACGGCGATGCTCATCGCCATGAGAAAACGATACAAAGCCCTCCGTCAAACCGCATTTGCAGACCCCGAAAAAAATCGCATCGCTCTCGACAACATGCGCTTTCACGGCATCATCTTTGAGACGCCAGACTGGCGCTCCTGTTCGCATTCTTTTGCGGTCGAACTCACCGACGGACCGCGCGAACCCCGATTTTACATCGCCCTCAACGCATGGCGCGAGCCCCTCAGTTTTGAACTTCCCAAACGGGTCTGGTTCGATATCGCCGACACCTCGCGCCCAACCCCGTTCGACATTGTCGATCCCGATTCCGCCTCGCGCATCACCGAAACAAAAATTACCGTCGCACCAGACTCCATGCGCATTCTCCTCTCCATCGGTTGCGCCATCTAACCCACCAAAGCCCTCACACAAACCCACAAAAAGCCCAGGCCAAAAACAAAAAAGCCCACACACAAACCCCGACCTCACCCCCGGCCCCTCTCCCATGGGGAGAGGGGAGCATGCTTC
>CAMCLY010000055.1 GCA_945875805.1 uncultured Myxococcales bacterium
GAGAGGGGCCGGGGGTGAGGTCGGGTTTTGGTGAGGGCTTTTTGTTTTTTATGACGCATGCCCCCCTCTCCCCATGGGAGTGGGGCCGGGGGTGAGGTCGGGGTTTGGTGGGGCTTTTTGTTTTTTGTGAAGCATGCTCCCCTCTCCCCATGGGAGATGGGCCGGGGGTGAGGTCGGGTTTTGGTGAGGGCTTTTGTTTGAGCCTTTTTGTGGGCTGAGGTGTTACCCCCTGATTTTGAATTGAATTTTCAGCCATTCTCAATGCGTCATTGCGCGTTTTGAGGACTTTTTTGAACGGTACAGACAAAAAACGGCCATTTTGACATCTGAAAAACGTCAAAACCTCGCTTAAAAAACGCCAAAAAATGGCCCCCAAAAACCGCACGTACCAAAAAACTCAAGGTTTCATGCGAAAATGCGCGATTTATTTTCTTCAAGAAAGTGCTTGATTTCAACCGATATGCACGGCAGATAAACCCAGTGTTTGGAATAATATGCCAAATAACGCGATGCGTTAAATGGAATATTTAACAAAACTGGTGAATCATGGCTAAAAGTTCTAAATTTTTAAAAAATTCGCGCATATTAACCATCGTCGGTTTTTTGGGAACCCTGACGATCACCGGATGCCTCGACGACATCACTCCGGAACGCGAAGTCCGCGATTACGGCTCGTTTGGCACCGAACTCTACAACATCGTCTACGACAATTCCCTCCATTCAGAAACGCACAGCAGCCCTGAGTTCCTCGACACCTTCGCATCGCATCGGGAAACGTTCATCGACGCCGTCGACACCTCCGCCGCCGAAGAGGAACTGGACGCGCTCAATCAGGTTTTCATCGACATCGTGCCGTTGTACGAAAACATGCTTTACACCGGGACATTGCGCAAAATCGCCGTCGTGCTTGACGAGTTCCGGCAAAACCCGGACGCCGTGGCCGGGGCAACATGGCTTACCGAGTCCCCAAAACTCCTTGCGGAACCCGAACGCGCCAACCCGCTCGGACTCCTTTTTGAGTACGAGGATTTGGCGAGCATCACCGACGAAATGCTGAGACTGGTGCTGAGGAATGCCACCGGAGGCGAACGCAACGCGACAAACCAGATGCTCAAAGAATTGTCCATCGCCTCCGCAGATCTGACGCCCGACGACGATCCCAACCGCTTTGTTCGACGCGCCGTCGACATGCTTCTCTCGCCCTCGCCCTCTTATGCCCCTGGCGTTGCCTACACCCCGCAGATGGCCATAAAACTCGACCGCCGGGGGTGGCCAAAACTCAAAAATGCCGTCAGTGCGCCGTTTGTCGACGCCGACGGCGACGGGCTGGCCGATGGAAACGACGTGGGATTTTTCACCCTCTCCAACGGCGCCCTCGTCGCCCCTTACGAAAGCTTCGGCACCCTCCCCGACGGCATGAGCTTTGGCGCCGACGGACGCCTCACCTATCAGGGCGCGCCCGTCTTCGACACCTTCGACCTCCAGCAGACCCCCATCGCTTACTTGCTACGCGAAGGCGACGCTCTCCTCGCCGACGAAACCCTCGACGAACTCCTGCGCGCCACCAAGGCCCTCCTGGGCACGCCCCAAAAATACTTCAACGACGACGGCTTCTACGAGGGATTCCCGCGAGACTCCGCCGTCGTGCAGCTCATGGCCGCCGTCCTGACCACCCTCGATCACGATTCCGTCGGACCCAATTTCGAGGCCGCCATCCAGGTCCTGCGCAACGACAAAGACATCGTCGCTCGCCTCATTCACGACCTCGAAACCCTCGTCGACATCGTCGACGAAACCCCCTCAAACTTCTCCATCGACAACGATCTCATCGACCGTCTGTTGCCCGAAGTCCGGATCCTCGCCGACAAACCCGGCTTCCTCTCCGACCTCCTCATGGCCATCGACGAGCCCATCGTCGCCAAAATCGCCCCATGTCTCGCCGAACTCGCCACGCGAAAAAAAGAGTTCATCAAGGTCGCACAAGACAGCGCCTACGAAGCCTGTTTCCAGACCTGCGCCGCCACCTACCCAATCGGGACATTTGAACGCATGGAGTGCATCCGCGCATGCCCCATCGACGACATCCTCGGCACCGACAAGGCTGACCACAGCAAACCCGAAAGCCTCGAAAACCGCTCCCTCATGCAACGCGTCACACACCTCATGTGGGAAACCTCCGAAACCCCATACCAGGTCGCCATCGAGCAGCTCCAGGTCGGCGAGGTCGATCTCACCAGCGTCGCCAAAGGATTCGGAACCATCATATCGTTTGACAACCTCGCCGAGGCCTATCTGCTGACCTTCACCGGAGACCTCCACCTCATCGACCACCTCAGCGATACCTTCATCAGCCTATCCGGACTCATCGGTGACGATGGTTCCACCGTCGCCGAACTCCTCTCCCACCTCGTCCAGAACATGTTCAACCTGACCCTGTCCGTCAATCCCAAAACCTCCGAAGTCACGCGCCTCTTCAATCGGGCTGAACTCATCACACAGGGAAGCAACTACCGCATGGAGCTGAACACCGCGAACTGCCGTTCCGGTTACAAATGCCGGCAGGTCAACGCCGATACCCTCTTTGCCATCGAAGCCGTCGGACTCGTCGACGCCCTTTACCCCATCGTCAAGGTCTTCAACGATCACGGCATGACCAAACACCTCGCCCGTATCGTGTCCATCGTGTTTGAATACTACACGACTAAAGATGTGACCTACCTCGACATCTCGGGCGATCCCCTCCCCCTCACCCCTTCGGACTTCAGAAGTCTCGAACCTGTCCTCATCCGCGCCCTCGAAGAAACAAACATCGTCGCCAACGTCGGCGATTTCGGAGACGCCCTCCTCAACGTACAGCTCGCCGACGGCACCAAACTCACCGATCGGTTTGAAAAATTCGTTTCCTATATTCTCACCCCCGATCCCAAACTCAAAAACATCCGCGGCGAAGCCTCGACCACCGACCGCGTCGGCAACGTCATCGCCCCCCTCTCCCCAGCCTATCTCTACATCGACGGCATGCGCGAGCTCTCCGACTACCTCGACGAACATCCCAAAATCGAAGACAAACTCTCCAACAGCCTCGAACGCGTCATGGACATCACCATCCGCACGCGCGTCGACGAAAACGGATCCGTGTCCTTTGAAAAACCCGCCGGCATCGAACTCGTCGCAAGCCTCCTCGAACTCCTACACACCGTCTACCTCGACAAAACCCAGGACGGCACTCGCCACACATGGATCCAGGACGACGCCATCCCGGAACTCCTCGATTTCGTATCCGGCCGCATCCTGTACGCCTATTTCCGACTCTTCGACGACCTCGACGCCAACCCCTCCGGCCTCGAACATTTTCGAAAACTCGTCCTCCATCTGATGGAATCCGGACAAGAAGTCACGACCGATTTGCCCGGGGCCGCCTACGTCATGATGAGTTTCCTCCTGGAACAAAAAAATCTCTACGCCATCCTCCGCGCCTTCTCCTCCCCCATCGATCCCGACCGCGTTTGGACCACCGAAGGCTTTGCCGAGCTCTCCTTTGTCGTCACCCTCCTGACCTGCGTCGACGCGTTCAACGAATGCGACCCCAATCACGCCTTCAATCACGTCTTCAAACGCATGTTCTCCACGCGCGAGCGAAAACGCATGAACCTCGTCCGCCTCTTCGACATCGCCGAGGACCTCTTCCGCGTCAACCCCGGATCCCCCCTCCAGCGCACCGCCCAGGACCAAAAAGTCCTCCTCGATTTCGCCCACGATCTCTTCACCGACGACGACCGCGGCGTCGAACGCATCTACGGCGTCATCGATTACACAATATGGGGGAACGACCGCCGACCCGCCGACTGGAAACCCGAAGACGCCTCCTGGCAAATCAAAATCGACGACCTCGTCAAACCTCAATAATCCATGACGATCCTATAGAAAATGCGTCTTGTGCGGTTGGGGGGAAGCCTCCCCCCACGCGGCTATGGGCTCGGCCTTCGGCCTCCGCGCATACGCCGCGCCCCCCTCAATCATGCGCGCCCAATACCTGCAGAGTTCAAAACCATGAAGCCTATCTTTAAAACGTTATCCCTGATAACCATGATGCTCGCTCCCGCTGCCGCACACGCCGGCGGACTCTTTGTCCCCCTCGGGGGCGTGCTCAATACGGGGCGCGCCGGCGCCGGCGTCGTCTCCACCCGAGATCCAAACGCCATCGCATACAACCCCGCCCTCATCGCCCTCACCGAAGGACACCAAATCCTCGTCGACCTCACATGGGGAATGATGCAGTTCGACTACCAGCGAGCCCCACAGACAGAACCCAACGGCGCCGTCTCCACCTACGAAAAAGTCTCCAACAAGGCCCCGGGCATCACCATCCCGCAAATCCTCTTCACCACAGACTTCGGGACCGATCAGTTCGGACTCGGCGTCGGCCTCTTCCCACCCATGGCCGCCCCCGTCCGATTCCCCGAAGACGGACCTCAGCGCTATGCCATCATCGACATGGCCAACACACTCGCCTTCACCACCGAAATCGCCTTCGCATGGCGCCCTCACCCAAGAGTCGCCATCGGCGCTGGCATCCAAAACGTCACCTTCGTCTTTAAAGGCACCGGCATCTCAAGCACCTATTTCGGAGTCCTCGCCGGCGCCGAAGACCCAGACATGGACAGCGTCATCACCATCAACGCCGCCGATTACTTCACCCCAAGCGCAAACTTCGGCATCTGGGCAGAACCTGTCGATGGTTTTGAACTCGGTGCGTCTTTCCAACTCTTCTCTGACCTCCAGTCCAAAGACGGCACCTTCAAAGCCGCACTCCCAAACCACTACGTCTATCAGCGATCACAGCTCAAAGGCTCCAAAATGGACATCACCATGTCCTTACCGTGGAGCGTCAAATTCGGCGTCCGATACCGGCACGGCGACATCTTCGATGTCGAACTCGACGCTTGGTACTCCGGATGGAGCCGTCACAAAAATATCAAAATCTATCCCCACGACGTCTGGCTCGTCTCAAACGCCCTCGTCGATGACGTCCACGTCGGAAACTTCACCATCGAACGCAACTTCAAAGACGTATGGGGCATCTCCATCGGAAGCGACTGGAATATCATACCCAAAACCCTCACCGTGCGCGCCGGATTCATGTACGAATCCGGCGCCGCCAAAGACGATTACTATTCCGTCTTCACCTACGATAACCACAAATTCTCCCCCACCATCGGGCTCTCCTATACCATCGGATTCGCCCGACTCGATTTCGCTTTCGCCCATGTCCACCAACTCCCCAAAAAAGTTTCCAACGGAAAATTCAAACAGTATAACCTCGTCTACCCCGAAAAAGCACACGCCACCAATAACGGAGAATACAAACTCTTCTACGATTTCATCGGCGTCGGCGTGAACTTCATGCTGTAAGTTTTTTTGTGGGGGACAAAGTCCCCCCACGCCCCCCGAAATGCGAAAAGGGCACATGGCTACGCCATGCGCCCTTTTCGCATTTCATGAGGTGGTGAGGCTTGGGGCGTTGTAGATGTGGAGCTATTTTGTGGTTTTGGTGAAGCATGCTCCCATCTCATTGAGGGACGGGGGCAGAGTTGAGTGGCGTCCAGTGGACGGCACGAAACGATAGCCCAGTGCGCAAAGGGGATGAACGAGCCAAAGAAACGAGAGTTTCGACGCGAAGTTCATCGCCTGTTGCGAACTGAGGGGAAGCGTTTCGCCTTTGGCGAAACGCAGGGGATGGGTGGGGCCGGGGCTAGGGGAGAGGTGAGTTTACACAAAATATTTTACAAGCTCTGCGAGAAACGAATGCTGTTCCTCGCGGCGGAGATGCGTGTGGTTGAATCGGATAACCTTCTTTGCCCTAGTCGGTCTCCTTGGGGGGATAAGGCACAATTGCCATGAGGGACACATACTGCCATAGAGATATGATCGTGTTATCGGGAAAGATCACCGTCGAAAGCCGCTTTAAGCGATTAAAACACCCGTCGCCTTTTGTCGAAAGTCGTTTTTAGCGGTTTGAACACCAGTCGCCTTTTGTCGAAAGCCATGCTTAGCGATTAGAACGCGCGTCGACTTTTGTCGAAAACTATTCTAAGCGGCTAGAATGACCATCGCCTTTTGTCGAAAGCCATGCTTAGCGATTAGAACGCCTGTCGACTTTTATCGAAAGCCGTTTTGAGCAGTTAGAACTCCCGCCGACTTTTGTCGAAAGCTGTTTTAAGCAGTTAGAACGCCCGCAGACTTTTTTCGAAAGCTGTTCTAAGCAGTTAGAACGCCCGTCGACTTTTGTCGAAATCCGTTTTGAACAGTTAAAACGCCCATCGATTTTTGTCGAAAGCTGTTTTAAGCAGTTAGGATGCCCGTCGATTTTTATCGAAAGCTGTTTTAAGCAGTTAGGATGCCCGTCGATTTTTATCGAAAGCTGTTTTAAGCAGTTAGGACGCCCGTCGACTTTTATCGAAAGCTGTTTTAAGCGGTTAGAACGCCCGTCGACTTTGGGTGTCTATGAAATATAAGAGTTATCCCTTCGTTATCTTCTTGCGCGTGTGTTTGGTTGCCCCATTTATGGAAGCATGCGTCTCGCCTGTGGTTTTGGTCCCTGGGGAATCGGGCGTTTCGCCCGTGTTGAACATTTCACAGGGGAGGTGGCTGCGTTGCCCGGTGGGGGATTCGTATGAAGATTTACAAAAAAAAGCGGCGCGTATCGGCGGTGGCCGATAGCGCCGCGCGCGGGGCGTATCCGCCGCGAGGCGGATAGCCGGCGCTCCGTCAGAGGGCTTAGGTTTTGACGGCGGAGCTCATGGAGAAGATTGGGAGGTACATACCGATGAGCATGCCGCCGACGAGGACGGCGAGGAGGCACATCATGGCGGGTTCGATGAGGGCCATCATTTTGCCGATGGCGTCGTCGACTTCTTCGTCATAGAAATCGGCGATTTTGTTGAGCATGACGTCGAGGGCACCGGTTTCTTCGCCGACGCGGATCATTTGGACGACCATGTTTGGGAAGATGCCGGTGACGAGGAGGGGATCGGCGAGGGTGGAGCCTTCGGAGACGCGTTGCCGGGCGAAGAGGATGGATTCGGAGATGGCGGAGTTTGAAATGGAGGTGCTGACGATGGTGAGTCCGTCGAGGAGGGGGACGCCGGAGGAGAGCATGGTGCCCAGGGTGCGTGTGAATGTGGATACGGCGGATTTTCGGACGACGTTTCCGACGCCTGGGACAAAGAGCATGGCACCGTCGACGGCACGTCTGACGGCGTGGTTTTTAAGCAACAATACAATCACCGTGGGCACGGCGATGAGGGTAATGAATATGTATAAAATGTTTGTGGAGACCCATTCTGAAGCGTCGACGAGGAACTGGGTGAGGGAAGGAAGCTGTCCACCCATGGAACTAAACATGTCTTGGAAGGTGGGAATGACCTTCCAGAGCATGAACACGAGAATGCCGATGGCGACGACGAGTGTACCGACGGGGTAGGTGAGGGAGCTTTTGATTTTTCGTTTCATGGCCTCCGATTTTTCGATTTGTACACAAAGTCGCTGGAGGATGGTGTCGAGGACGCCGCCGGCTTCACCGGCTGCGACGAGGGAGCAGTAGAGCGGGGAGAAGACGCCGGGATGTTTTTTGAGGGCATCGCCGAAGGTCATGCCGGTTTCGACGTCGGATTTGACGGCGATGAGCACGCGTTTGAATCTGAGGTTGGCCTCTTGGGAAGCGAGGAGGTCGAGGGCCTGGACAATGGGAAGGCCGGCGTCGATCATGGTGGAGAGCTGTCTTGAAAAGACGACGAGATCGCGCCCGGAAACGCCGGTAGTGCCTGGAATGGCGAGGACCATGCCTTCGGGTTTTTGCTTGACGCTGAGGACGTTGAGGCCGCTGGATTGCAGTTTTTGTTTTGCCATTTCGGCGGTTGGGGCGTCGATTTCGCCGGAACGCATTTTTCCGTTTTGTACAATTTTTGCGCGGTATTTGTATGTAGGCATGGTGTGGTTGCTCCTTTATGTATTGTTTAGATTCCGATGAGTTGTTTTAACTCGTTGACGTCAGTGGAATAAGCCAGGGCGTCTTCGATGGATATCGTTTCGTTGAGGCAGAGTTCGGCGAGGGACTGGTTCATGGTCTGCATTCCGAGCTTTCGGTTGAGCTGAATGGCGGAATACAGCATGTGGGCCTTGTCTTCCCGGATGAGCGCACGCACGGCCGGGATGGCGATCATGATTTCGAGCGCGATGGCTCTGCCTTTTCCGGAGGCTCTGGGCAGGAGTTGCTGGCAGACAATGGCCTGGAGGACAAACGCGAGTTGCGTACGGATTTGATCCTGCTGATTGCCCGGAAACACGTCGACAATTCTGTTGATCGTTTGCGGGCAGCTGTTGGTATGTAGGGTGGAGAGCACCAGATGTCCGGTTTCGGCAAGGGTGAGGGCGGTTTCAATGGATTCCTTGTCTCTCAGCTCGCCCAGCAACACGACGTCCGGGTCCTGTCTGAGGATATATCGGATGGCCGTGTGATAGCTTTCGGTGTCGGAACCGACTTCGCGCTGGTTGACGAGGGACTGCCGGTTTTTATGGACGAACTCGATGGGGTCTTCGACCGTGATGATGTGCTTCTGATAGGTGTGGTTGATATGATTGATGAGGGTGGCCAGGGTTGTGGATTTTCCGGCGCCTGTCTGTCCTGTGATGAGGACGAGGCCCTTGGGGAGTTCGGCGAACTGTTGCAGGGTGGGTGGGAGAGAAAGCTCCTCAAAGGTACGGATTCTCGTGGGGATGTATCGGAAAGCGCCGGCGACGGTTCCCCTCTGCATGAAAATGTTTCCTCTGAATCGTCCCGCATCTTCGAGCGAGAACGAGAAATCGAGCGCCTTTTCGGCCTCAAATTCTTTTCTCTGGGACTCGGTGAGCAGACTCATGCAGAGGGCTTTTGTCTGCATGGGCGTCAGCACATCGGATTTGATGGGCACGAGTTTTCCGTCGATGCGCAGCTGAGGCGGTGAATCGCACGAAATGTGGAGATCGCTTGCCTCCTTTGTCATCATCAGCACGAGGAGCTGATTCATCATTGACCTGACCTGATCCATATTGCCTCGCCATATCGAAAAAAAAGAACGTCACAAAACGGCGCGGCCTTATATCATGGAATGTTTTAAAGGGGAAAAGGATGGATTGGGAAAGGGGTTTATAGAAGAAAAAAAACGCCCGCCGGGTGGGGCGGGCGCGGGAATATGAAAAGCTTTGTCCCGTTGGATTACTGGGCGAGCTTGGTGGAGAGATATTTTTCGACGCCGTCTGGGATGAAGGTGACGATGTTCATGCCTGGCTTGATGAGTCCTCTTCGGGAGAGCTCAAGGACGGCGGCGACGTTTGCCCCGCCGGAGATGCCGGTGGAGATGGCGTCTTGTCGGATGAGGTCGCGTCCGGTCTGGATGGCGGTTTCGGTATCGATGCCGATGGCATCGGTGAGGAGGGAGAGATCGAGGACTTTCGGAATGAATCCAGCGCCGATCCCCTGGATGCCGTGTGGTCCGGGCTTGATGGTCTCGTTATGCAGGGCCTGATGGATGACGGGAGAGGTGGAGGGTTCGACGGCGTAGACCTTCAGGTCGGGCGATGCGGTTTTGAGGAAACGCGCGGAGCCGGTGATGGTGCCGCCGGTGCCGACGCCTGCCAAAATGATGTCGACGTTTGCGCCGAGCTGTTTGGCGATCTCGGGTCCCGTCGTTTCAAAGTGCGCCTTGGCGTTGGCCTGATTGTCGAACTGCATGGGCATGAAGTAGTGATCGGGGTCTGACTCGAGGATTCTGTTGGCCTCCTGGATGGCGCCTTTCATGCCTTGCGCGCCCGGGGTGAGGACGAGTTTTGCGCCATAAATGGCCATGAGATTCCGTCTTTCGACGCTCATGGTGTCGGGCATGACGAGGGCGACGGGGATATTGAGCGCGGCGCCGATGGCGGCGAGTCCGATGCCGGTGTTGCCGGACGTGGGCTCGATGATGGTGACGTCGCTTGAGCCGGGTTTGAGAATGCCCCGTTCAATGGCGTCCTGCACCATATAGAGAGCGATACGATCCTTGACGCTCCCCGCAGGATTGCTCCGTTCCTGCTTGATAAACACGTTGGCCCCCACGAGCGCGGAAATGCGATCGAGCCGGGTCAGCGGCGTGTTGCCAATACTGGTGACAAAAGATGTTTTCTGCATCACAACCTCCAAAAAAGTGAAAAAACAGAACTGAGGTCAAACGCCTAGTACGAAACCTGAGACATGTTCGCAGTTCTCTTTTGGAACTGCATATAAAGTTCAAAAATGTCTCCGGAAGACGGGTGAAAGGTCCGTTCCCAGTTTCGCGAGGCTCACAGCCGTGCGCGCCTCCCTGTACCCCATTGTGCAGGAAATCCGCCTGGCCTCGGGCGTGCAGTATACTCCGATGTGTGTGTCTTTCAAGACGACATGTGTATAAATTGCCTACATTTGATGATTTTTATGGATGATTTTAATTTTTGGGAGGGGGAGGTCTCCCCCTGAGCGGCTATGTGCTCAGGCCGTGGCCTTGCGCGCATACGCCGCTACCCCCTCTTGTTCGTCGTGACCGTGGGTTTGTCAGGCGGGACCTCTGGCCAGTCGTGCTTTGGGTATCTTCCACGCAGGAGTTTCCGGACATCGGCGTAAGTGTTTTTCCAGAAATTGTCGAGGTCCTGGGTCACCTGTGCGGGCTGTCCGTTTGGGGCCAGCAGGTGGAAGATGACGGGGATTTTTCCGTTTCCGACGCATGGGACGCGATGGGTGCCGAAGGCTTTCTGGATTTTGACGCGGACGATGGGGATGGGGGCGTCGTAATCGACGCGTGCGGTGAATCCGGATTCGAGGGTGACGCATTCCGGGGCTTCTTTTTGGAGCGCGTCGTAGGTTTCGTAGGGGAGGGCCTGGATGGCGTGGGGTGTGAGATCGATTTGGTAGAGGTCGTGCAGGGACTGCGCGTGCGGGATGGCGTGGGCGATGATGTCGAGCCCCCACTGGGTGTCGAACGTCGGGAATTGGAGTTGTGGGTGGAGTTTCTGGACAAAGGCGAGTCTTGCCTTGAACTGTGACCATGCCTCGGAGGAGAAGTTCAGGGCTTTTTGGGGATTTTGTGTGGCGGCGTCGAGGAGCGTTTTTTGGTAGAGTTCGCGGGTATCTTCTCCGTGGAGAAACGTCTCGCGGAGGGTAAAGATATCGAAATACAGTCCTTTTGCGACGACGATCCGGTCTTTTTCGGGTTCGTACCTTGCCGTCACATGTTCAGCCCACGGGATCCATTCTGTCTGGATGGCGATGGCCTTGACGACGTGGTTGGAGGCGCGCTCGACGCCGCGGACGAGGTCTACGTCGGCGGCGATAAAGAACGGCGCGTCATTGAGTGTCCGGGCTTCTTTGATGACGACGCCGCGGTTTCCGGACATGAGGGCGTAGATGGGCATGGTGAGTCTTCTGGGGTCGGAGGCGGCGAGTTTTTCTTTGGGGGGGCGTGGTTGAGCCAGTCTGTCGGCGTAGGCGGAGAGCATGGATGAGGCGAGGGCCTGCCGCGGCGGCACGGGGGGCTGTGGGGCGCGTTTGCCTATTGGGGTGTCGGGGATGTCGCGCGCGGCTTTTCGGATGTCGTCGGCAATGCGTTTGAGGAAGGCAAACTCGGGTTTTTGAATATTTTTTTTGAGTTTGACGAAATCCTCAAAGAGATCGGGGCCATCCCACATCATGCGTTGTGATCTTCGGTAGGGTGCTTCGGAAAGATACGCGGCGAGAAGCGCCGCGTCGTCGAGGCATTTCATGTCGTGGGCAGCGATGAGCCATCGCGCGAGCCTTGGCTCGAGCGGGAGTCTGGCCATTTGTGTGCCCATGGGTGTGAGGGTGTCGCCATCGAGGGCGCCGAGGCGCTGGAGAAGACGCTTCGCGTCGAGGAGTCGCCCCAGGGCGGGCGTGGTGAGAAAGTCGAGTGTCTGCGGGGATTCGAGCCCCCATGCGGCGATTTGCAGCCAGAGCTGGCTCAGGTCGAGCCGATCGATTTCTGGGGTGTCCTGGGGTGGAAGCTGTGTGTGTGTGGGTTGTGACCAGAGCCGGATGCAGGATCCGGGGCCGAGCCTTGCGGCGCGCCCTGCGCGCTGTTCGGCAGAAAAGCGGCTGATGCGCTGAATCTCGAGTCTTGACAGCCCCGAGACGGAGTCAAAAAACTTTGCGCGGGCAAGGCCGGAATCGATGACGGCGTGCACGCGCGGGATGGTGAGGGAACTTTCGGCGACGTTGGTGGAGAAGATGATGCGTCGTTTGTCGGAGGTCGGGGCGAGGATTTTTTTCTGCGCGTCGAGCGGCAGGGAGGCGTGGCAGGGGCAGAGATCAAACGACGCGGCGAAGTCCTGGGCCGCGCGGTCGATGGCGGCGTGAATTTCTCCGAGTCCTGGGAGAAAGACGAGGATGTCTCCGTCGGTCTGTGTCGCGGCGTCCCGGATGGCGTCTATCATGGCGTCGGCGTAATCGGTGAAGCGCGTGCCGTAAGTTCGTGGCGAGAACCGGATGTCGAGCGGAAATCTTGGCGCGTCGATGTCGAAGATCGTCGTGTCGGTCAGGAATTGTGCGATGGGGTCTGGATTGAGGGTTGCGCTCATCACGAGGATGCGCAGGTCCGGTCTGACCTCGCGCTGGAGGTATCGGGCCATGGCGAGCGCGGTGTCGGCCTGCATGCTTCGTTCGTGGAACTCGTCAAAGATGAGGGTGGAGCAGTTGTCGAGAAACGGGTCGGCGCAGAGGTATTGGAGGAGCATTCCGACGGTGACGAAGACGAGCCGTGTGTCTGGGTTGCATTTTTTTTCGAGCCGCACGTGATAGCCGACCTTTGTGCCGACGAGTTCCCCGGTTTCCTCGCTTACCCTTGATGCGGCGGCGATGCAGGCCATGCGTCTGGGCTCGACACAGAGGATGCGTTTGGTTGTGGCTTTGAGGAAGGCGGCCGGGAGCCTTGTCGTTTTGCCGGATCCCGGGGTGGCGATGACGATGAGGTTTTGGGTGTTGGCGGCGAGGATGTCGTCGAGGTGGGCATCGATGGGGAGGGAAATATGGGTCATGGTGCGTGAACCGTTGGGAATAGGGAGCGTAGGTCATCACAATGTCGGTGAGGCTCCCGTGTGTGGACGGCGGTATACTGTATTGGCGGGATGAAGACAGAAAAAAGCCGGCGCGTATGGGCGCGGATGCGTCCCATAGCGCCGGCGGCACGGCCGTATTGTCCGCAGGACAAAAGGCTGTGCGGGCCGGGCGTGGCGGGCCTTGTGCCCGTCAGCCCGCCCCAACGGAGGTTCAGTCGTGGGTCTGTCGGACGGGCCATCGGGTGACCATGAGGGCGCCTCCGGTTTTGCCGGTTTCGATGTGGATGGAGCCGCGGTGGACTTTCATGATTCGGTGTACGATGGCGAGTCCTAGGCCGACGCCGCCAAACGATTTGGAGCGGCTTTTGTCGAGGCAGACGAAGGGATCGAACACGACGTTTCGCTTGTTTTCGGGGATGCCTGGGCCGTCGTCTTCGACGGAGATTTGGAGGGTGTCGTCCTGGAGCTGGATGTGGATTTGGATCCAGTTGGTGGCGTAGCGTGCGGCGTTGCTGAGGAGGTTTCCCAGGACGCGTTTGAAGGCGGTGGGGTCGGCTTCGATGGTCATTTTTTCGTCGAGTCCGTCGATTTGGACGTTGAATTTTTCGAGAGCGATGGCTCTCTGTCTGAGGGTGGCTTCGACGAGATCCTGGAGGGTGTTGACCTCGAAATGTTGCCGTCCGTTTCCGGCGTCGACGTAGTTGAAGTAGCCGAGTTCCTTGAGGAGGTTGTCGATTTCGGTGAGGTCTTCGTCGATGGAATCGAGGCGCTCCATGGATTTTTCGTCATTTTCGTCGATGTTGAGCATCTCGATGGTGAATCGGATTCTGGAGAGCGGGGTTCTCAGTTCGTGGGATACGGCCTGGAGGAGCTGTTTTTGCTGTGCGAAGCTCTGATCGATGGAAGCGGTCATTTCGTCGACGTGTTTGGCGAGGAGTCCGAGGGAGTCGAATCGATTGTCGTTGCATCGTGCGGTGTAGTCGCCTTTGGAGACGGCGAGGCATGTCTCTTCGATGCGCTTGATTCGGAAAATGACAGGGGCGACGATGATGAAGGCGGCGAGGGCCAGGATGAGGCAGACGAGTGCGGTGGCCAGGATGATGGAGGATGTGGGGATGACGGGCAGGATGGCGGCATCGCTTCGTGCGATGGCGACGAACGGGGTGTCTGCGATGGGGACGACGAGAAACGAGGAACGCTTGGCGATGTTGCGTTCGAGGGTGTCCGGGCTTGCGATGCTGTAGACGTAGCGGACGAGCATCCGTGTGGTAATTTGGGGCTTTGGCGGAGTGAAATGATCGTTCTGTTTGGGGGTTGGGTGGAAGGCGTCGTTTCGCGGGATGGATTTGTCGAATTCGTCGTCGATGATTTTTTCTGGGGAATAGGGCTGAGTGTCTAGAAATGGGGGGATTTTTGGGTTTTTTCCGGTGATGAAGGCCTTTCCCTCGGCGAGTTTCCGGCGTTCGTAATTGCGGAGGAAGAGGCCGTACTGCTGGGCGGTTTTGGGCCTGAAGAGCTCGTTTCTTTGGACGATTTGTGCCTGTGCCAGGGCGTCGTCATTTCGCGTTCTGAGGTACTGTTGTATTTCGGCGAAAGATTTTCCGCGCAAATTGGCGTTGATGAGGGTCTGCAGGAGATCGGGGTGGATGAGGGCCACGATGCCGGCTTCCTGCATGACAGGTCGCACGATTTTGGTCACGGAGACAAAAGAGAGCAAACACGCCACGATGCAGACAAAGAACGTTTTGAATCCGTAGAGCAAAGTGGGTCTGTGCCATGACGTGTTTGAGAGATTGTCCTTCATTGTGCGGGGTATTCCATGAGAGGCGGGAGGCGTGGGGGATGCCGGACGGGAAAGCGGGCGGACTATTCCTGGCTGATAAGCATGTATCCGGTGCCGCGCACGCTTTTGATGAAGCGGGGTGATTTTCCGTTGTCGTCAATTTTGCTTCGGAGTCTTGATACGCGCAGGTCGATGGATCGATCGACGCCGTCCCAGTCGATGCCTCTCATTTGGCGGTAGATTTCCTCGCGCGTGAGGATGACGCCCTGATTTGCAAAGAAGTAGCTGAGGAGGTCAAATTCGCAGCTGGTGAGGTTGACGACGCGTCCGTCGACGATGGCGATGCGCTTTTGGATGTCGATCTGGAGGCTTCCCTGGCCGTTGGATTTGTCACTATTTTCGGCGCTGGCTTCCTGGGCGATGCGTTCGTAACGGTTGAGCTGGTTTGTGATACGGGCGAGGAGGTTTCTGGGTTTGATGGGTTTGACGATGTAGTCGTCGACGCCGATTTCGAGCATGACGATTTCGTCGACCTCGTCCTCGTGTGCGGTCACGATAATGATGGGGTTGTGAAACTGCGGGCGCAGTTCCCGGCAGATGCTTTTTCCATCTTTATAGGGGAGCATGTAGTCGAGGATGACGAAGTCGGGCTTTTCGCGCAGAATGCGTTCGACGGCCGTGTCCCCGCGATACTCGACGAGCACTTCAAAGTTGTGCATTTCGAGGTATTCCCTGGTGGCATCGGCCAGTTTGACATCATCTTCCACGAGCATAATGCGAGTTTTCTGTTCGCTCATTGCCGTCCTCCATGTGAAATCAATTAAAAGAACTATGTTTTGGAGACCGAAAAGACGCGGAATGCGTGACATGCATTGGCTGTCTCTGCAGTGCGTTGCCCTCGCGGTGTCTAGTGAAACTGGATTGTGCTGTCAAATATAATTGTATCAATTTTGAATTTTCTTTTTGTATCTAAAATGGGATTGAAAGGGTTAAATGGCGCAATGGCTATGTGTTTTGTGGGCTTCGTTGATAAAAGTGTGGTGTGGTTAAAATTCGGTTGTTGTGAGTTTTAGTGATGATTTTCTGAATGTTATTCGTATTTTGTATAAATTCAAAAGTAGCTTTGTTTGTGAGATACAAATTCGTAACAATTTGTTTTTGTAATATATTTTGTCCGCTGTCTTCTGTCCTCACTCACGCCCAGCTTCCAGCCTTCGCCCTTTTTAACGCCTTCTCTCACGCCCAGCTTCCAGCCTTATTCTGGCATCCTCCGCATGGGGGCCGTTCGTGCACTCCCCCCTGTGCCGCCCAGGATGGCCTCCGACCCTGCGTTTTTGTTTGGAACGCTCCGGCATTGGTGTAAAACATCCCCCTTGTTGGAGATGGGTTGCGATGGTCGCAAACGTTCTCCATTCTTATGTCTTCTATATTAAGGATAATGCCATGATACCCGTTTATGAAGATTGCGCACTGCTCGTCATCGACATGCAGGACAAACTGCTGGATACCCTGCCTGCTGACGTCAGGGAACAGCTGGTTAAAAATGTAGGAATCCTCATTGATTTGATGAAAGATATGGAGGGCTCCGTCTTCTATACCGAGCAGAATCCCGAAAAATTAGGCGGCACCACGCCCATCCTTGCCGAAAAACTCAAGGGCGCCATTCGCGTCGAAAAGATGAGCTTTTCGTGTTTTTCCGACGGGGATTTCTGTGAGCGCGTTGCCCCCCACATCCCGCAGACCCTCATCATCGTGGGGGTTGAGGCCCACATTTGCGTCCTCATGACCACGCTCGATCTGATTCAGGAAGACGAGGAAGAAGAAATCACCGTGTTCGTTCCCATCGACGGCACCGCTTCTCGCAAAAAATCCAACTGGAAAAACGCCATCCTGCAAATGTCCAACTTGGGCGTCATCACCACCAACACCGAAACCCTCGTTTACCAGGCCCTCGAAGAGGCCGGCACCGATCTCTTCCGCAAATACTCCAAGCTTCTGCGCTAGTGTTTTTGTTTGTGGGGGGTCCAGT
>CAMCLY010000056.1 GCA_945875805.1 uncultured Myxococcales bacterium
AAGCTTGAGATCTGACATGATACCATCCTTGGCTTGAAATGGGCTCTTTGTGAGCTAGCTTCTTTTTACCAAAGTCAAGGGAATTTTTAAATGCTGTAGCCCTGCCATTTTCCCTTCATGCCTTGACACCTGGCTTGCGGTGCGTTTAAAAAAGTCCGCCGACGAAGGGGGATGAAATACCTGGTGGACTCTTGTTTCCACGATAAAGGGTGAAGTTTTACATCCCGCTCCGAATGGCGGTGACTTGAACACATTCATCCCGGAACGTCCCCGTATGAGGCGCGTTCCGTAAGGCATATCCATGGCAGGCAATTTTTATCAGCAGGCTCCCGACACCGTTCGTGGACGGGTGGCGACTGTGACTTCCGAAACGCATGGCGTCGTGCGAAGTGTTACGCTCAACGTGGCCGGGCAACGCATCACCGTTCGCACCGATCAGGACGCCGACTATCTCAACAGCCTTGCCAACGACGTCAATGGCATTGTCGACGCCCTGCGTCAGGCCGCGCCCGGAGCAGGGCTCCCGCAGCTCATGGCTCTCACCGCCATGCAGCTCGCCGATCGCGCCGTCTCCGCAGAAGCCGCCCTCCAGCAGGAAAACCTCAAGGTCGAAAAACATATCGACCGACTTTCCGACATCCTGAGAACCCTCGATTCCAAGAACGCCGGAGTTTAAACTTAAAGGTTGCCTGCGCCACCCCATATGCCCGGGGTGTGCCGAGTCACAGCGGAATTTCTTTACCTTTTCAATACCTTTAAGGAGTCAACATGAGTGCATTAATTTGGACGGTGGTGCTGGCTGCCGGCACTGGGGTCGGGGTCTATATCGGGCGTCGCATGGGGCGTTCCGCATACGAAAGCGAGGTGACGGCAACCATCGGAAGCGTCGAACAGGAAGCCGAACGCATAAAAAATGATGCCACATGCGCGGCCCGAAATATCGAGGATTCCGCGCAAAAACTCGCCGATTCCCTCAAGGCTGAGGCTCGGCAGATGCTCGAACAGGCCGAGACAAAGCGCGGAGAGGCAGACCGCATCCACAAACAGGCGGCCGAGGAATTGCGAAAAATTCAGGCCTCCGCTCAGGCAAAAGTCGAGGCCAGGCTCAAAGAGGCCGAAATCGAAATCCAGAAGAAATCCATCGAGCGTCAGGAACTCCTCGACAAAGAGGAAAAAAGAAGACTCGAGGGCATCGTGCAGTCCGAAGCAAGACTCGTCAAAAAAGAGGAACTCCTCGACAAACGCAGCGAGACCCTCGATGCCCGCGAAAACGAACTCAAAAATATCGAGGCCAACATCAAAAAGGCCGCCAAACAGGTCCGGAAACGCATCCGGCAGAGCGAGGAAATGCTGGCCCAGGCTCAGCAGAAAATTGAGGAAATCAGCGGCATCACGGCCGAAGAGGCCAAGGCCATCCTCATCGAGTCGATCACCAATGAGGCCAAGTTCGAGGCCGCCAAAATCGCCCGACAGATCGAGGACGATGCCACGGCCGAGGCCGAAAAACGTGCCAAAATGATCCTGGGCGTCGCCATGCAGCGTTATGCCGGCGATTACGTCGTCGAACGGTGCGTCCGGACGATCAATCTGCCCTCCGACGAGGTCAAGGGACGCATCATCGGGCGCGAGGGCCGCAACATCCGAAGCATTGAGGCAGCTACCGGCGTCGACCTCATCGTCGACGATACGCCCGAAACCGTCGTCATTTCCGCCTTCGACCCCATCCGGCGCGAGGTGGCCGCACAGACGCTCAAGCGCCTCATCGCCGACGGGCGCATCCATCCGGGACGCATTGAGGAAACTGTCGTCAAGGTCAAACAGGAAATCGACGAGCGCATCCGCGAGGCCGGCGACCAGGCGTTCTTTGAACTCGGCATTCAGAACGTCGACCAGGAGGTCATCATGATGCTCGGTCGCCTCAAGTATCGCACGAGCTATGGACAGAACATCTGGTGCCATTGCATCGAGGCCGCATGGCTGTGCGGCATCATGGCTGCCGAACTCGACCTCGATGTCAAACTCGCTCGCCGCGTCGGTCTGCTCCACGACATCGGCAAGGCCATGGACCACGAACTGGAAGGATCCCACGCCGAAATCGGTGCCGACTTCCTCAAAAAACATGGCGAATCCCCCCTCGTCGTCAACGCCGTCGCCGCCCATCATGCCGAGGTCGAGCCCGAAAGCGTCTACGCGCATCTCACCATGGCCGCCGACGCCCTTTCCGGAGCAAGACCCGGCGCCCGACGCGAAATCCTCGAGACGTACATCAAGCGGCTCGAAGATATCGAAAAGATCAGCCTTTCGTTTGAGGGCGTCGAAAAGTGTTATGCCATTCAGGCCGGGCGCGAAATCCGGGTCCTCGTCGAGCCCAGCGTCATCAATGACGAAAAGGCCACCGTCATTTCGCGAGATATTGCCCGTCGTATCGAACAGGAACTCACCTACCCGGGACGCATCAAGGTGTGCGTCATTCGTGAAACTCGCGCCGTCGAGACGGCCAGATAAGTGTGTACGGGGGAACGTTGGGTCCCTGATGGCGAGGCGTTCTTTGGGACGCCTTGGCTAAAGAGTGGCAGAGGGGGTAGCGGCGTATTGAGCCCGGTGGGCGAAATAGCCGCTCAGGGGGAGACTTCCCCCTCCCACAAAAAGCTCCAGTTTGAGCTTTTCTAAACGGCGATGCGGGGAATGTTTGTCTGGATTTGGGTGGTGAGTTCGTAGTTGATCGTGCCGGCCCATGTCGCGAGCTGTTCGGCCGAAAGGGATTCGCCGCCCTGACGGCCGAGGAGAACGACGTCGTCGCCGGGCTCGGCGTCGGGGATGTCGGTCACGTCGACCATGCACATGTTCATGCAAATGCGCCCGCGAACCGGCGCACGTTTGCCGCGGATGAGCACGTAGGCCAGGTTGGACATGGCGCGGTCGTAGCCGTCGTAATATCCGACGGGAAGCACGGCAATGCGAGACTCGTGGGTGGTTTCGTACGTGCATCCATAGCCGATGAGGGAACCGGCGGGCACGGTTTTGATTTGGGCGATGAGGGTTTTCCAGGTCAGGGCGGGGCGCAGGTCGACGTCTTTGCCCAGAAGTCGGGCGCTGACATAACATTCGGTTGAGGGCCACATGCCATAACATGTGATGCCTGCACGGACGAGTTCGCAGTGCGTGTGGGGCCAGAGAATGCCGGCGGCGGAGTTGGCGATGGTGCGCAGGGTAGGTCGGAAGCCGTTGGCCGTCAGGATGTCGTTGTATTCGTTGAAGATTCGGAGCTGTTCGTAGGCGAAGCTGTGATCGGTCGTGTCTTCGATATTGGCAAAATGGGTGGCGGTGCCTTCGAGCACGAGATAGGGAAAACGCGCGATATAGTGGGCCAGGTTGAGGGCGGCTTCGATCGTCAGGCCCTGGCGCTGGGTTCCGGTTTCGAGTTTCATGACGAGACGGAGCGGACGCGAGGCGGCGTTGGCGGCCTCGCCGAGGGCGTCGATCTGGCGGCGATCGTACACCATGCAGCGCACGTCGAGCGATACGGCTGTTTTGGCATGTGCCGGCGGGATATGCCCCATGACAAAGAGATTGCCGGTATAGCCGTCATCGCGCAATTCCTGGGCCTCGTGGAGCGAATCGACGCACAGCCAGGTGGCGCCGCCCTCGACAAAGGCGCGCCAGGCAATCCGGACCCCGTGGCCGTATGCGTTCGACTTGACGACGGCGGCGATTTCAGCGCCGGGGGCGAGTCCTTTTTTGAGCACCGATATGTTGTGCGAAAGCGATGCGGTGTCGATGAGACAGCAACTGCGGTGTAACCCGGCTTCGACTGGAAGAGTCATTCCACAACCTCCTTGTCCATGGATGGAACAGACGACACAAACGACGCCTTTTGGCGCGGCGGTTTACCTTAAATCACCCCGGAAAAATGGGGTAATTTTTTCATCGGAGGGCATGTCGCTGGAACTTTGGGGGCGGTGTGATCCGGACAAAAAAAAGGCGGCGCGTGTCTGTCTGCTGGCAGACAGCCCGCGCCCCACACAAAACGATCACTGCTCCGCCATGAGCACTGTGCGCTGCGCTTCGTCCACCGTACTGCAGAACTCGCGAAACTCCGGGTATTCGGACAGTTCGACGCGCTGGGGACGCACTTCTATTTCATCGACGAGACGCAATGTATTATTTTCTATAGAAAGTCGGCGCGTAAAATGACCAAACTTTGTATGAATATCCGCATCGCGGAGGGTCGATGGATTCCAAGTGTATCCCTCAGGTGCGCGGAATGTCAGCTCGCGACGCGATATGACGTCCGATGCAATCAGCACCGGATGCGTGCGCAGCGACGCCGGAAGGTTTGCAAACTGTTCGACGAGTTTATATCCAAATATACTCGAATTGATATCTATAGATTTTGAATCCACGGTCGCAAAACGCGCAATGTCAAAATCATAGCGCAACGTCAGAGGTGTTTCGGGCGTGTCGAGTCCGTCGTGTTCGAGTTTTGTCAGGGTGATGCGGCCGTAATTGCGGGCGAGGCTGTTTTGTATAATCAGGTGGGTTCGCGTGTCGTCGCCTTTGAGGGATGTCAGGACGCCGCGCATGATGAGGGCCCGCGACCCGCGCATCTGTTCTGTCGATGAGGCATGGGCCGTCCCGTCTGGCAATATATCATAAACAATATCTATCGTCGGTCGAATAGTTTCGGTCTCATCCACGCGCGAGATATGGTTTTCGCGATCCGTCGCAATTGGGATGACTTCGGCGTTTTGCAACGCCGTCGGAAGATAGTCAAACGGCATGAAATCTTCGGACGGATCGACGTATGCCGGCCCGCGTTCCGTATCCACTACGAGATACGTCGCATATGCAGAATTGTACCGCTGAGGGAGATTCGTACTGTTTTCGGGCGCGGTCACCGACCGGACAAGCGCAAAATAACTCGGGATTCCGGCAAGTTTGTAGATCGACTTGAGCACCACAAGACGCGAACCCACGCCCCGTGTCACCGTATTGGTCGCCGTGTCGTCGTCGCTCGCATGGGTCGCTTCGCTTTCATCAATATGTTTGATGACTTCATAATATATATTCTTTGCGCGTTCATATACAGAATCGCTCTCTGGCACATTGAGGCTTTTATAGAAATTTCGTACATATTCCGTTTCGCGAGTCTGACGCGTCGTCGATTCCAGCAACGCCCGTTTGACCTCTTCCCAGCCCCAGCGATGGTAAAGTTCGATATTCGGAATGAGATCCGTCATCGACGGATCGTTGGGTTGGCTCACAAATGGCGCGATGTTTTCGCGGTAAGCCGTACAATGCACAAATTCGCCATCGGGCGTACAGTCGCGCCGGATTTCCCCCGAAGGGCCGGATTCCACCACGTTTACATCCCAGTCGCGCGGATATTCATACACATATTCCGAGCGCAGTATCGGCGTGCTCTCGGATCCATAGATGAAGCCGTCCGAAAAGGTGCGCCCGTCACGCTGGCGAGGCGGCGGATCCCACGTCAGGTATTCTGTCTCGACAAAATCGCCCACCGCAAGGTTGGGCGCGGTCACCGAATCTTTAAACCCTATACTTTCCGGTTCGATCGACTCAAGCGTGTCCCCCTTGATCGTGCGGATTTTAAGCACGGTCGCACCGTTGGGCAGATAAATCTCGCCCACCGCGTTCTTGCCTTCCTTGCTGAGCACTCGCGAGATGATATGCGTCAGACCGAGCTTTGCCCCGTTGGGGTAAAACCGCGTGGCCGCATAATCCAGAATCACCACCGAGGCACCCTCCTGCGGATCATTGCGCTGCAGATAGTCGCGGATGACCTTCATGCCGTCCTGGCGAAGCGTCTCAAGTGGCCGGACGTGTTCAAGACGCCAGGCGAGGTTTTGGTACGATTCGTTGGCCGGTTCCAGCTCCATAAGCCGGGCAAGCACCACGTCCGCCACATCCTCGCGCGACGCCGCGCGGATCCCGTCCAGAATGGCCAGTGCCGTTTCCGTCGGCACGTCCGGATAAAACCCGCGTTTCACGCCGTCCAGATGTTCCAGAAAACGACGCGACACCTCCTCCGGGGCGCTCTGCGCCCGCTGCACCAGCGATAAAAACAGAAAATCGGGGCGGTTGGGATACCGTTCGGCCAGCTTTTCTGTCTCATTCACCCAGAACGATTCGCCCAGGGCACTGTCGTCCCCTTCGCGTGCCGCATACAGACGGATGACGCCGGGACACGCGCGCACCGAATCCGGGAGCGATGCATACGGCCCATATGCATGTCGCTGACCTTGAAGTTCGAGCGCCTGCACGCGCGTCGCACACGCGTCCGGGTTGAGGTCGACCGCTTTTTGCAAATACGTCTCGGCCATGGGCATCCAGCCAAGCGCCTTAAAAAGCGCGTTCTGAATCAATGCCGACTGAGGCGTCTCGGGCAAGTCACCGGCGCGTTTTTCCCACAGCCCAAGCGCCGCCTTCGCCTGATTGCGGTTGAGCAGCGAACCGATGTGCTGAAGGGTCACCACGCCGAGTTCAGGCCCTGCTTGCGCGACCTTTTCCATCCACGTCAGCGCGTGTTCGTGACGCAGACCGGGCGCCATGTCCGCATCCAGCATATATCGGCGGATCATCAGGCGTTGTGCCACCACATCGTCGGGCGATTCGCCCAGGCGCTTCTGCAACATCGCATCCGCCACCGTTGCCGCCCCGTCGTTGAGGGCCAGCTGCGCGCCGTACCAGAGCTTGAGCACGTCAGACGGCATCTCCGTAATCGTTTTTCCAAGCACGCTCCCGAGATTCACCGGGCGAATATCCGTCACGCGTCCCTCGCCGCGCACTTCCTGGGCGTCCACCTCGCGCAATCCCCATGCGTCGCGTTGTGCCGCCCCGTCGGACTGCGCGCCCATTTCCGGCGTCGAGGCCCACAACGCAAAAAGCTCCTGCCCCGACGGATTGCCCTGAACCCCGATCCGGACTCGCACGCCATGCGTCCCGGCCCCAAGGTTCACGCGCACTGCCGACACCCCGTCCCGTCCCACGGCGTCAAGACCGTGCCGCAGTACCGACACCCCGTCGACGAAAACTTCGTACATCTGGCGCGACTGCACGACGAACATCACCTCCCCGTCCCGATCCAGCGCCACCGCCGTCTCCCCGATATACACCCCGTCGCGCACCGCCTTCATCATCGTGCGGTTGTCGCGCGGATACCAGAAGGGATCGTCCCCCACACCGTCTGCCGAAAGCCCGTCCTCAAAATCCGTCACGGGATACGCACTCACGGGCCCCGTCCAGCCAAACCCCGTCAGACCCACCGCCGACGGATGTCGCGTCTCTGCCGTCCCCACCGCCCTCAGCGCACGCGCCTGCAATGCCACTATCCGCGACTGTGCGTAGGCATCACGGCTGTACAGCGAAGCCACCCGTGCCCACGTCGCCTGGGTCAGAAGGTTTTCGGCCGTGTCGGCCAGATTCGACGCCGCCACCGGTGCCCACACCGAGTCCCCGTGATGCGCAAAAAACTCGACATACCGATCAAACGCCACCGGCGCATTGCCTCGCAATGCCGCAATATCGGCATACATCAGCGCCGCCGTCGGATCCGTCGCGCGCACCGCCATCGTCAGCCCGGATTCCGCTTCCAAAAGCCGCCCCCGCGCCATCGCTTCGACCGCCTGCGACACCTGCGTCCCCTCGGACACCCCGGGCCACCGCGTCCAGCCCGCCGTCTCATGCGTCGTCGCACACCCAAGCGGCAACAGCGCCAGCGCCCCCAACATCATCCCGATTCGCCAATTCTTCATGCTCTGTCCCCATGCGGGATTCCCATCCCGCGGTCTTCATTTTTAAATGCACTTCGCGTCTCTCTTTCCGGGGCGCGGGCTTTCCGCCTCCGGCGGATACGCCGCGCCGCCCGTGCTATGGCGCCAACGCGCCATACGCCCGGGCATCCGTGATCACGACCCCGGAATGATGCGGTATGGCGCGTTCGCCGCGCGATCAAATGTCTGCAAAAAATCCTGATACCCGGGATACCCCTCTGCCGATACCCGTATCGGCGTCACCGACAGCTTCAGATGCGTCCGCAACACGTCGCCCGACCGTTCCGACGCGATCGACCACGAACCATACGGCCCCGAGGCATGTTGATCCTCCGGCAGAGACGTCACCACCGAACCCGGCGGCAGGATGAGTTCCACCGTCTGCTCAAACGTCATCGGCGAATACAGCGACAGCGGAAGACGACGCGTCGCCCACGGTGACATGTCCCGAACCATCGTCGATTCCGTCACACCGGGGCGAACCAGCCAGCCTTCGCCATCCTTGCGGACGATCTGATCAAACGACGTTTCCGCCTTCACCGACAGCTTCACGTCCTGCTCCAGGTCCGTCAAATCCGAAAACTCATACGACGAAATCTCCGTCCCAGGAATCATGTAGGCATATTCCGATATCAGGCGCTCCTTCTGAAGCGACGCCACTTGGTACCGCTCGCGATAACTCGGCGCCATCACCCCCGAATAGGAAGCGTGATCCGTAAACGGTACGCGCTCGCCCCGCGTCAGATCAAACGCCGTCCTGTGACGGAGAAGATTCGATTCCGCAGGCATCACCGGAGACTTGCGCAGCGAGTACCTCCCGTCGTCTTTGACGATAAACATCCACGCGTCCTGATCCATGGCCGGAAGTTCGCGCGTCCCGCTGAACTCCGCCGTCCCGTCCAGAAACAAGTCAAACTCGGGCACATACACAATCGCATGATCAAACACATACGCATTGGGCATATCCATCGAGATGTCGCCGTTCTGACGCGTCCTCACCAGCACAAAGTCCGTCTCGATCCCCGCTTCCTCAAGCATCACCTTGAGAAGACTCGCCTTGTCCTTGCAGTCGCCAAATCGACGTTCAAACACCTGGGACACCGGGTACGGTTTGTGACCGTGAATCCCAAACTCCAGCGCCACATAGCGCGTCGACTTGACGACAAAACTGTGAATGCGCTTGAGTTTCTCAAGCGGATCCGACACGCCGCGCGTCAGCGTCGCCACAGCATTTTTTATCGCCTCGTCCGGTTTCCACTGCTCTTTGGACAAATCGAGAAACCAGTCCGCCACGCTTTGCCACGAGTCAAATGACGACACGAGCAACAACGGCATCACCTCACCCACACCGGGCATGCGGTCTTCCTGGAGAAGACGCGGCATCGAACGCTCCTCATACGTCGTCACCGTCATGGCACCGTCCTGACGGACAGTCCCAGCTACCGGCGCGGACTCCCCGGAGGGATCGTGGCGGAAAAGACGGACGGGCATCGACTCCGGGGCAATGATCGTATACCGCGACCACTGACGCGGAAACGTCGCACGCAACGCATAAATGTCGCTGAAATACGATACGCTCCGCGCCGACCGCTGCACCTGCGTCCGCTTGATCCGGTATTCCACGCGATCCCCCACCGACAAATCCGGCACCTCGATCACCACCTGACGCTGGTCGTAATACATACGAATCGATTCGTCCGCCGTGTTGTATTCTGTCGTGTGGTACAAATGACGTACAGAACCGTCTTTTTTGGTCGTTTTTACGGACAGAATTTCAAGTTTTTCGTCACTCGGGGCATAGTTGACCGGCATCGCGCGCATCACGCGCAATCCCTGTTCGTCCACGATTTCAAACACAATCTGGTTGAACGTCGATGAAAGCCCGCCCGGAAGAATTTTGACCACCCGGTTGTCCAGAAGCGACACCACCTGTGACGCGTCGGGATCCGCATTGCCCGGGATGTCCTCGAGGATATAGGGCGTCTCAAACGCCGCCTCGCTCGACGCCACCACCGCTCCGGATGGCGCCTCCACGCGATACATCCGACGCAGTTCCGCCGAGATTTCCTTAAACGACTCTTCCTCTGGCGCCAGAAGCGGCAACATCGTGTCGTATATCTCCACCGCTTCGGCGCCCTGGCCCGTCTCCACAAAATACCGCGCCAGCCTCTGCCAGCGCGACACGTCAAGGACTCGCTGTGATACATACGCCATCAGTGCACTTTCGGCTTCTGCCGTAAACCCGGCACGCGCCCGGCGCTCCGCCACCTCGCGGGACGCCGGACGGTACGCCGTCAGGATGTCAATCCAGTACGACCACACGTAGTCGTCATACGGATGGAGGGCCAAAAACGACGCCACCCCCTTCTGAATGTCGGCCAGCGCCGCGTCGATCTGGGCTTCATCGCCCGACGATACCGCCCGGCGCAATGGCCGATCCAGCAGTTCTATCCGGTACAACGCGGCGTTTTGCTGTCCCTCATAGAGCGCCGACACCCCCTCACGGTACGTCTTCACGCGCCCTCGCGCATCGAGGTGCTCCATCATCATAGGCCATACGGACGAGGCACTCGCCCCGTCCGACGAGCGCTGCCACTGCGCCAGGGCCGTCATGGCCTGCTGACCGTTGAGTTCCGCCAACGCAAGCATCTTCTGGCGCAACGGCTCATACGACACGCCGTCGACCGTCGGCGCAGGGGCCGACAGGAGATCGTGCAACTCCGGCCACTCGTCGACAAATCGCGAGCCCGTATCCCCCTGCGCCTCCGAGTTGAGCAACATCTCGCGCGCATACCAAAGATCCAGGCGCGCATCCTTTCCCCCGAGTGCGCGTGCCCGCCGCACGAGCTGAAGTCGTTTGCCCGGATCCTCCATCGACATCAGCACGCGCTCCAGCGCATCGGGCGGCAATGCCGCCGTCGCGTCGATATCCGCAAACACCATGTCCGTCACGCGCCGTTGCGCGTCCTCGCGAGGCAACAGCACGCGCGACAAAAACACCCGATCCGCCAGCGCCGTCGCCTCGTCTTCCATCAGGTCGCGCAACGGCGACGCCTTGCGCGTCGATTCAAGCTCGCCCCCAAGCGGCCCCGTCGAAATCGGAGAACCATTCTCCACGCGAAACTCCAGCGCCCGACCCGTGTCCGCATCGGTCAAAAAAACATAAAATTCCGGCGACACCTCGTGCGATGCCACCTTGAGGACGAGGAGGTTTTCTCCCGGTTTTATCTCCACCTCATGCCGATCCCCATACAGCGGCACTTCTTCCGGCCCGTTCTCATACGATTCCACCACGCGCGCCCCGTTGAGCCATGCCACCACCGGCGTCGTCGACGGAATCTCAATCGCCGCCCTCACCGGCCCCCCCCCCTCATACACCACGCGCGCCACCAGATATAACGCCACAAAAGGCGTCGAACCCACGCGCTCATGCGGCAGAACCGCCCCCATGTTGCCCGTCGATTCGTACGGCATCCAGCCCCATTGCGGGTACTTCGCCACCAGTTCCGGCAATCGCGTCCCCTCAGGCGCACCCGCCGTATCCACCCCACGGGTTTCGACCGGCGTCGTCTGGCGAAAATCCGCCATCGACGTGCTTTCATACGGCACCGACACCCAAAACGACGTCACCGTGCCCGGCATCGGCGTTTCGAGCTCCCCGCGCACGTTTTCGTCATAACGCTTCACCCAGTCCAGATAACGCTTCAAATACGGTCGCGCATCGTCCGCCGTCTCCGCCAGTGCCCGCGCTCGCCATGACATCTCATCCCCCACCGCAAGGGCGACCGCCGAGCGTTCCAGCCATTGCGCAATCTCCACCGCCTGCGCCCGCGTCAGCGCCTGCCCACGTTCTGCACTCCCAACGCCCGATTTGGACGGCCTGACCACCGCTTCGCTCGCCCCTTTCGGCGCGGCCCAACTCACCCCGGCAGCCCCCATGAGCGCGATAACCCCCAACACACGCCATACTCCCTTGCAACTCCGTCTCATCGTTCGCTTTACCTCTTCAAAATCTCAGGATCAGACATCCCCCAAACTATGAAGGCGCGCAGTTTTATTGCAAATTTTTTACGTGACCGGATACCTCACCGTCGCGTTTTTCTGGGCGGGGGAAGTCTCCCCCTGAGCGGCTATCTCGCCCTTCGGGCTCAATACGCCGCTACCCCCTCTGCCACTTGATACCCATGGATCCCTTCGCAATCCCTGGTCCGGCACGACAAAAGGCCCCGTCATTCGGGCATCACAAGGGTGTCCGGCAGGGCCAGAAGATCGTCCAGATTGGTCTCCAGACCGCGGCAGTGAAAGGTGCGCAACCAGGACTTCATGGCGCCCACGGCCCCACCTTTCGACGTCCGCACGAGGAAGCGCGCAATAAGGCCGTCATACGTGCCGGTGATGTCGTTGCCCGTGTCGTACCCGGTTTCGAGCCGGTAGGCGGGATCGTCGCGCATGGGATGGTCTGGCCACCGACAGCCCTCAAAACCAAGATCAAGGCGTCCCGTGCCGCGCGCAAAGAGCCGAAATTCGAGCACGTCATGGGGACGGGGTTCGTCCATGGCGGAATCGAACACGTCCCAGTCGACGCGCCCGTGACACGAGAGTTCGAGCGCGGCCGCGACGAGATCGACCTGCCGGGCCATTTCGGTGACGCCGTGTTCGACCTGAAGCCGCGGATTGACTTCGAGCAGGTGAAACGCCTGATCCCGGGTGACGAGAAATTCCACCGTCCCCCAACCCTGATAGCGGAGTTCCGAAAAGGTGGTCTCGATATTTTCGGTGAGTCGGCGGAGCGTCGGGGTGTTCGGTTCAAGATGGTATTCGAGCCATTTCTGGTGGTGCACCTGGGCCGTACAGTCGCGGATCCCCAGCACGCGTGCGCGTCCGGCTCCGTCGCCAAAAACCTGAAACTCAATGTGGCGGGCACCGTCGACGGCGGGTTCGACAAAGTCGAGATGCGCTTCGTGGCGCGCGGCGGCCTGGGCGATGCGCGCCAACAGCGCCGCGCGATCGTCGTATCGCGCTATCGATTTGCCGCCGCCGCCAAAACGCCCCTTCAGCATCCATGGCCCGGCCGACTGAGACAGAAAATCCAAAATCTCAGGATCGTCGGCGCGCTTCGCGCGCAAAGGCAGGCCAAACCGCGGAAGAAGACGCTCCAATGTGTCGAGTTTGTCGCCAAAAATTTGAAGATGGCGCGAAGACGGTCCAACAAAATCGAGTCCCATGAGACGCGCGCGTCGGCTAAACGCAAAATCTTCCGACAAGAAACCCCATCCGGGCAAAATGGCCTCGCAACACTCGGCGTGCGCCGCTTCGAGAATATTGTCGGGGTTCGTATACGCTTCGCGCGAAAATCCCGTAAAAACCACGCGATCGGATTTTTCGAGCGCCAGCCGCGCCGTCTCGTCGCGCGCCGCAATCAACACGGTCTGTATCTCAAGCGCATGACAGGCATCGATGAGACGCGACGCGCAGTCTGCACGGTTGGCAATGAGAACTCGATGGTACATGGAACCCCAGCCCTTGAGTGGAAACGCGCAAACTGCGCGTGTATAGAAAAACCGGCCCAAAGGCCGGAGTGCGTCTATCCTTTTTTTGATGGGGAGACCAGTGTTCCTATCGTTATTTTGATGAGGTGTGTGGGGAATAAGTTCCCCCATACCTCGCCAATCCTCGTTCCTCTCCTGCAGGGATAGGGAAGGGACGCGTTTCGTCAACGGCGAGAAGCAGGGGCGATGGAGGGAGGGCCGAGCGCTGAGGGCTCCATCGCACAGACAGTGGATAAAACCTGAGTTATCCAACGCTATGGATGCCGACATTTCTTGTATGGATGGAGAGGAGAATAATGTTTGGTCGAATCGGGATTAAGTGGCATATACCCCAGCCATGTCGCACGGGCTCTGTGCCGCGCGCGCAGAGATTTTGTGAGTTTTGTTCAGGTTTTGAAAAGACCATGAATGGTAATAAGACACTTCTGAGAGTGGGAATTAAGATGAAACGAGCACAATGGACATTGTTGGTAGCGGCTCTTCTGGCCTCTGGCTGTTCTTGGGACGAATCGGCATATAACACGTGGGTGAAGGATGGGGAATTAAGTTTGTGCATGGGGGCGTGTATTCTTGAGTCTGGCAAGGTGGACAAGGCCACGTGTGAAAATCTGAGTAAAGAGCTTGGTAAATACGAGATTCAATGGATTGATGATTACAAATGCGTTGATAAAGAAGGGGGGGACTTATATCAAAAAGACGATAGTGGTGAAGATGTTGAAATAATAGATAAAAAAACATGTAGCGATATAGGAGGAGAATGGAAAGCAGAGAATACTGGCTATTGTAGAATACTGACAGCAAAAGCCTGTACTAGAGTAGGAAATTGGGTGGATTATTATTTAAGAATGATTGATATGCATGATGGGCGTTATGCTCGTATAACGGAGGATGATAAAATTATATGTGGTGACTATGATTCCGTTGTGAAGGGAAAAGCTCCAAATTGTTCGGATAGTAAGACAATTGAGCTGATGAAAGGTGCAATTGAAGGGGGAGGAATAAATCTGGAAAATAAAGGGCAAGGTAATAATAAATGCCCGAACACTTCCTCTCAATGTGTACCAGTGGTTTACACAGCTAAAAATGTTGAAGGAGAAATGCCCAAAGGTGTTATGGCAATGTGTAGCTCGTGCCCTTTGGGAAGCGCAATGTGTATTGATGATGGTAAGGCTGCATGTTTTGATTTAAATAACAATAAAAAACATTGCGGAAGTTGTGAAAATGAATGTTCGGAAGGTGAGAGCTGTGTGGATGGAGAGTGTGTGGAAGTCAGATGTGATTTTAAATGCCCGACGGACGAAGAAGATATTTGTGTACTTCGTTCACAGGCCAAATATTGTGGTGTCAAGGATTGTGAGGAATTGAAGGATTATAATGGGTGTGGCTTAAATTGGAGATGTGCAGAGTCAACGACAGCAGAATTTGGGTATGAGTGCGTATGCAGAGAAGGCCTTGTTTTGTATAAAAAGGATGTTAATGATAAGGGAGAATGTATAGATCCAACTAGTGATGAATACTGTGGCGCAGTTGGTGGAATTGGCGAAGACGCAAAGGGCGTTAAGTGTGATCTTAATAAATCAACGTGTTCAAAAAATACAAAAAAATGTGATTTGTGTGTGAACGGACATATTTTGTGTGGTGGAAAATGTATTAATCCAAGAAATGATAATACATACTGTGGAGCTAAAGAGGGGTGTGTTGATGGGATAGAGTGTAAAAATGGTACGGAATGTCGGAATGCGCTTTGCTTGTGTAAACTGGAAGAGGAGACTAAAAGAGAAAATAAGGCACTGTGTGGTAAGTATCCAGATCCATCATGTGTGATAGTAGATGAAGAAACAAGCACTGATGCGACTTATGCGCATAATCATTGTGGAGCAAAAGGGAGATGCTCGGATGTTTCTCCCGAATCGCCCGATTATCAGGGAAAAGCGTGTGGGAAAAATCAAATATGTAAAGATAAAGAATGTGTTTGTAGTGATAACGATTTTTTCTACTCTCCAAATTGTCCGGCAGAGTGCTATGATATGACAGATAATAAATCATGTGGGGTAACTGAATGTCCAGAAGATGGTATTGCATATGGAATAGAATTTAAGATTGAAAATAATGACTACGTTGTTACAGGTAATTGCGAATTGCTTGGAGAGAGTTATTGTGATGCAGGAAAGTGTGTATGTGATTACAGTAAAGGTGCTATTGTAAATGATGAGAATGGAGTTAGATGTGTGAATTTGAATACAGATGTTAGGTATTGTGGTGGAACGGATGCTAGTAATGCGTGTGCAAAGGCGGAAATGTGTCAAAATGGTAAATGCAAATCTTTGGTTTGTGAAGGTGAAGGCGAATGGACAGTATGTGGAGGGAAATGTGTGAAGATCGATGATGGACATATAGATAAAGAATGTATATGTAAAACGGGGTATTGTAATTCAGACGGTGATTTGACAAATGGATGTGAACAAAGTACAGGCACTGAGAATAATTGTAAGAGTTGTGGTGATAAGTGTGGACAAAATCAAAGATGTACAATAGAGGATGGTTGTGTGTGTCTTGATGAACCAGATATTATTGAAATTTCATTAAATAATGGCGGTGATAAGAAGTGTATTAAACTTTCAGAAGTTCATATGACACGAAAGTGTCTTGGTGAAGATGAATATTGTTGTGAAGAGTGGTACTACGATTTGGATGGTAATGTTGAAAATGGATGCGAAATTGATTTAAAAAATAATACAGAATATTGCGGAAAGGATAGGGTGAATTGTAAAGAGGTTGTTGTTAACGCCGATAGTATAAGCTGTAGTGATGGCGTGTGTTCTTATTTGACTTGTATTGATGGGTATAAAGATTGTGATTCCAATAGTGCTAATGGATGTGAAATTGATATGAAAAATAATATCTATCATTGTGGAGGGTGTAATATAGAATGTCCTGTTTACAAGAATGTGGATGAAGGAGTTCAAAAACAGGCTGAATGTAATGAATCATCTGTGTGTTGTTTTAGTGATGTGGATCTTATAGATTATGCTGGAGATGTTGTGTGTTGCTCTGGACAAACAAAATATGGCTATGCTAGTACTAAAGGGTATGGAAAAAGCAATGGATGCCCAGAAAATGAACGATATGGTTGTTTTAAATCGGCTCCCGATAACGAGTGTTGGGTAGAAATGGAATAGTTGTTGGAATATTGCGCATAAACGGAGCCGTCCCTATTGGGACGGCTCTGTTCGTTAGAGTGTGTCTGGAGACAGCGTTTCCGATGGCTTTCAAGCCTTTCCAACAGTCTGACTTCTCATGCCACCCAATATCAGTGCAGAGCCTGTATTCGCGCGTCTCCACGCGCCCATGCCCTTTTTCAACCGTAGTATGTGCAGGGTGGCTGTTTGCAAACTCTGAG
>CAMCLY010000057.1 GCA_945875805.1 uncultured Myxococcales bacterium
GAAGCATGCTCCCCTCTCCCCATGGGAGAGGGGCCGGGGGTGAGGTCGGGGTTTGAGTGAGGGCTTTTTGTTTTTGGCCTGGGCTTTTTGTGGGTTTGGGGGCTGAGACCATGAACTCTATTTCAACGAATCCGGAAGGATCTGTCCTTCCTTAAATCGTGCCCGCATCACGATCTCGCCTTTTTCATTGTACTTGAGATACTCACCTTCCAATTTGTCGTCGATATAAAAGGCGTCCTCGCTCGGCGAACCGGTCTCAAACCAACGCTGGCAACGTCCCTCGCGTACATCATCGACGTAGGTACACTGGAGAATGAGCTGGCCATTTTGGGCATACCGGCGCATCACCCCGTTGAGCTTGCCCTCGCGGTATTCGATTTCAAACTGCGGTGTTCCATCGGTAAATGTCGAGCGATAAAGCCCGTATCCGTCGTGAGCCATGGCTTACATCTTATTGGGTGGGACGTCCGAATCGGTATCGAGCGAAGAACGTCCAGTTTCGAGGTTATGACGATTGGCCGCCTCAAGACCTTCGATACGCTCGACGAGGCGTTTTAGGGCAAAATCAAGCTCCTCAATGGTGAGCTGAGTGTCGGGCGTGTTGCGCCGCACAGCGACAGGCTGGGGTTCGCCCTTGCGGTACCAGTCCGGAGCCGCCTGAGTCTTGGCATACCCCGCCGCGCCGGAATCGTTGATGTACACCACCGTCTGCGGCTGCTGAACCGGCGCGGAACCTGAACCCCAAATAAGCTGAACAAGCCCGGGAAGGCTCAACACAAAAAGCGCCGCCCCGACAAGGGCAGGAAGCCAACGGACGATCCAGGGACGACGCGACGTGCGCACCGGCGACGCGACAGAAGCCGACAACACCGATGGCGCTGAAGGCACCTCATGACGCGAAGACTGGCTGTCAATCTGACGCGTGATCGCATCAAAAAGCGCCACACCATCCACACCGTGAATCGCCGACGCCGCATCATGACGCACCACACGCCGAAGTTCCTCAAGCGCAAGCCATTCGGGCGTTTGCCGGGCTTCCGACAAAATACGCTCTGATACAGAAACACCGTCAAAGATCTTTTCGATATCCTGAGGCTGTATCGAATTTTTGCATTCCGATTCCATCATCGTTTCCTCCCTCACGCCCAGCCCATCATGGCAAACAGGGCGACTAGGACAACGCGCCGCGCCGCGTTATATTCACACCAGTTCGACGTGTCACGCACAAATCCGGAGTTTTCGCGCTGACTTTTTGAGGATTGTGGATTAGTAGGACTCTCCGTGAAAGCGGCCTCACCCATCGACCGCCTGACGGAGTGCCCCCATGAAATCTAAATATGTGACAAAATATATGACCATGTTGAACCATGCGGCTCAAATGGCCGTCATCCTCTCGGGAGTGGCTTTGGCTTTCTGCCTGCCAGCCCATGCCCTGGCAAAGGGAACCCCCATGTTGGTCACGGTGGCTGAATCGGCCAGCCCCGGCGCACCGCACACCGCCTGGTGGCCCAATCACTTTGAGCGCGCACAACCATGGAACCGGCTTTTCGCCCAGCGCGGCCTGACCCCCATCGACCCCACCCAGAACGCCCCACGCCTCAGCCCGACCGTCTACGGCCAAGCCCCCCTCTCCGACGCCAACGCACGCACCATGGCCTCGTTATTTGGCGCCCGCGCCATGCTCAACGGCAGCATCGCGTGGACATGCACCACACAAGCCCAAGAAACCGCCTGCCAGGCACACACAGATCTCCGCCTCTTTGACGACACAGGCCGCATGCCGCAAACCGAATACCGACGAACGCTGCAGGCCATCGCACAAACCCAGGACGACGCCCAAAACCAAATCCGAGCCCGCATCACCCTCGACCTCTCCATCCCCGCTTCCGCCATGACGCGCGCCCAAGAGGCCCGTGCCATCCCACGACTCACCGACAACCCCGTCATCGTCCTGGACGCCATCCCCGATGCCGACACCCTCGTCGCCATTCGCAAACGACTCAAACGCATCCCCGCTATCGACGACATCTCCGAGGCATGGGTCTCCCAAGGCACTCTCGCCCTCGAACTCAACCCCGGCAAGCCCCTCGAAAACCCAGCCACGTTTCAGAACATCATGCAAGCCTTCCTCAGCGATACACAGGACGATTTTGTCGTCCGCGAACTCGCCCATTCTGACGCCGGCGCCATCGTCGAAATCGTCCAGTTCTGAACCTGACGACCTGTCATGACCCCGCGCCCTTTTTCGGGAAGGCGCGCCCAAGGCACGCCCCCGGGCTATCCGCCCCCCTCCGGGAGGCGAATACGCCCGGGCACGGCGCTATCCGTCCAAGGCGGATACGCGCCGTGTGCTTTCTTATGCACACAGCACCACTTCCTGGCCCACCACTCACGTCTCTTTACCCGACATGATTAGACGCACAAGACGTCGGGCCAGATACCACGCCAACAATGACCCCAGAATTTCGGAGATAAGACGACCATAAAATAGCCAGTTCATATCGTCAAACACGAGCGACAGCATCATCAAGGGCAAACTGAAACCGGCGATTTTGATCACTTTGAGCAGCGCACTTTTGCCCGGACGGTTGCACCCGTTGTACACAAAACACCCAAAACGATGGATCTCCTGACCGGCAAATCCCCAGGCAACAATGCGCATCCCCGTGACGGCAATATCAATGGCATCGGGATCCTCGATGAAAATCCGCACCAGCGGCTCGGCAAAAATCGACATCAACGCCGCCGCAACCAACAGAAAAATCCCCGCAAACGCCTGGGATATGCGGCGAATCTGGTCGATGCGTTCAAGCTGGTGCGCCCCGTAGTTCTGAGCCAGCATCGGGTTGAGCGCCATCCCCACCGACATGGGAATGACAAATGCCAGCACCTCAATTCGCGCAATACACGCCATGGCCGCGACAACGCGATCCCCAAAATGCGCGGCCAGGGACGTCGCGATAATCCCCGTTAACGGCATGATGGCAATGCCCAAAATCGTCGGTACCGAAAACCTCAATATGTCGACGACATCGCGCTTCCAGAGGCGCATGTCGAGCGCCTCACGCGTGAAAATCCGAAGGTGTTTGTGTATGATCCAAAGACACCCCGCCGGCGTCAGGGCCTGTGCCAAAACCGTCGCAAGCGCAGCCCCAATCATCCCCATCGCCGGAATCGGACCCAACCCAAAAATCAAAACGATATCAAAAACGACGTTGGACGCAAGCCCCGCCAACATCCAGCCGGCCGAGGCCCGGGGATGTCCAAGCGCCAACACGAGCTTGTTCGTCCCCATGCCAAGGGAAATCGTAAACGCACCGCACAGCCACACCACGAGATACTGACACGCCGCATCCAAAACCGCCGGCGTCTCAATCCAGGCCTCACAAATCGTCCGGATGCACAGCGCCCCTCCCCCGCCGATCACGAGAGACAGCATGAGTATCAGCATGAGCCCGTGCAAAATAATACGCGCCGCCTCGCGGTCGTCACGACGTCCAAGCGCATGCGACAGCAACGTCATCACCGCCGTCGACATCCCGTTGAACACACACGTCACCACCCCCACAATCGGCAAACAAAACCCCATCGCCGCAAGCATGTCGATCCCAAGACGACCGATAAAAAACGTGTCCACAATGTTGAACAGCGACATCGCAAGCGTCGCCGGCACCATCGACAGCCCTGTCGCAATCATCGTCTGAAGAATCGATCCCTGCAGGTAATTCTGTCCCTTGGATGCCATGACAAACCCCAACAAAAAAAAAGCCGCACCCGGTCAAACCGCGTGCAGCTCCAATCAAATCCCATCCCCCGCAAAAGTGAGATAAACCTCAATAAGGATTAGTCCTCGTCAAACCCGTCATCGATATCGTCATAGTCATCGTCGGTATAACGCACGATAAGAGGAAGCCCCGCCTTGAGCGACTCATCCACCCGATGGCTGATGATGTACCAAGCCACCTTGGCAAAACGAAGGGGATCCTTGTCCGAAAAACTCATGGCGTCGTCGTCATTGATATCGAGGTTACGGTCGAGATCCATAAAAACGGCAATCTCGTCGAGTTCACGGCGCAACGCCTGAAGAGACGACACTTCAATGCCGTTGTCCTCACACTCCACATCCTCCACACTCGGTTCTTCGTCATGACAATGGCATCCGCCGTCACAACCGCACTCCTCGCCGTCCAGAGATATTTGCGCGACAAACGGCAAATCCACCGGAATACACACAAATTCCGTGTTATTGCCCATCGATAGAATGTGACGGAATTTTTCGACATCGTCGTCGACCGCTTCGTCCAGCAAATCCGACAGCCGGACAAAAATCTCGGACTCCCAGGGATCCTCCTCGTCAATCTCAAGCCCCTCAAGATTGCCGTCCACCTCAAGTTTGGCCGCCACGGCATGAAGGGAAGCCAGCTGGCGCTCGTCAATGACGTCAATCGTGATTTCCTCATCGCGCTTTGAAAAATCCACCTCGGGTTCCTGCCAGCTCACAACCTTGCCATAATGCTCGGTCAAGACGTTCTGGAGTTCCTCAACGGAACGATCGATCTCGGCCTGGGGCGTCACTTCCCCACTCTCATCCGTTTCGTTCCAATACTCACGCAAAGACATGGTGAACAGCTCAAACATGGTTTACCCCTTGTAAGCGATGTGCCGAGCGGCACGCATCCACATAAACTGATTTCTTAACTACCACGACGCATCGACACATCCATCGCCAACGGCGCTGTCCATATCCGATCTGCGCGCAATGGGCGCGCAAACTACTCCAAACCCTTTGTAAAAGACAAGTTCAAACCCCACCCCATCCCTCCCTTTCCCAATGTTCGACGCGCACGCTTCCCACACGCCTTTCTTCCCTACATGTCCATCCCCGCCCCAAAAACGCGCCGTCCAGCCCCACATCGCAACCGTATTCGCCAGGAACCCGGCTCAACACGATATCCGTCACCCACGGCCGGGTTGCCTCATACACCGTCGCCCCGCCGGCGACATAGACAATCTCCGAACGCCCCACCCCCCACGCCATCAACGTCCCTATGTCCTGCGATACCTCCACCCCAGCCTCCCCCACCGGACGATGCGTCAACACCCCCATCGGGCGTCCCGCCAGCGGACGAACCCGAAGCCCGTCATACGTCCTGCGTCCCATCACCACGACATGCCCCATCGTCTGCCCCCTAAAAAACGCCCGGTCCTCCGGATAATCCCACGGAATGCCTCCGTTTTTTCCAAGCCCAAACGCCGCGTCGACCGCCGCTATCCACACCACATGCCTGCCCTCGCCAAACGCGATTTTCTCCATCCTGTCCATCTCCTTTTTTCTTACAGGGACCAAGGCCCACCCCCCCAAAAAAAACGCAGGCACACTCGCGGCCACGGCGCGCGGACGCTCTTCATGAACGGCGCGTTTTTTTGTGCATGACACACTGAGATCTTTTGTAAAGTCCAATCCCGGTTCCCCCTTCCCGGTAAAGTGTTTTTCCCCTTGCTCACGGACAAATATGAGCCCGGCATAAAAACAACCGCCAAGGACACCGCAGAAATGAACCGCCACACAAAAACAAGAAGGCCATCCGACCATAAAAAACACTTGCATCTCTGAAAAACATGAGGGGACCCGGGTTCCCACACACAAATAAACACCATCCAGCAAGGACGCTTATGATTCAGACAAACGCATTATCCTTTCGGTACCCAGGACACCGAAAAACCATCTTTTCGTCGCTGACGCTGTCCATAACTCCCGGTTACATCTACGGACTGCTGGGCCAAAACGGCGTGGGAAAGAGCACGCTTTTTCGCCTCATCGCAGGCATCAACAAACCCTCGGAAGGATCCATACAAACGCTTGGATACACCCCATTCGACCGGAACCCCGAGATGCTGCGAGAAATCTTTCTCATCCCCGAAGACATGACAATGCCCCACGTGAACATCCTGCAGTACGCCAACCTCTATGGTACATTCTACCCTCGTTTTGACTGGAACGAACTCGAACAGCTCCTGAAGAAACTGGACGTTCCGCCCGATCAAAAACTCTCCACCATGAGTCTGGGACAACGCAAAAAAGCGATGATCGCGTTTGCCCTGGCTTGCCAGACCAAAATTCTGCTGATGGATGAACCGACAAACGGCCTCGACATCTCGAGCAAACGCGTATTTCGCGACGTCCTGTATCGCACTCGCGCCGACGACCGCCTCATCATCATTTCGACCCATCAGGTGCGCGACTTGGAACAGCTCATCCACGCAGTCATCATCGTGCATGAAAAATCGATCATTCTTAAAGATACCGTGCAAAACCTGCTCGCGCATTACCATTTTGGCCCGATTTCCCACGGCGAAAACCCCATGTATTTTGAAATGGCGGGAGACCAGAAGGTCGGCGTGCTTCCGCTCGCCCCGGGCGACAAAGAAGACACACAAATCGACCTGGAACTCCTCTTCAACGCCGCCATCTCAGGCGCTTTTCCCTACGCATAGAGGCAAATAAACGATGAATGAAACATTCAATTTCTCGCGATGGCTTGGACTTTTGAAAATCCAAGCCATGACCAATGGCCGAAAACAGCTTCTTTGCATACTGGCGATCTTTGGACTGACCTTTCTGCCGCTGGCATGGCTGATGGTTGACGGCCGCCTCGGTCACGCCACGACGTTTTCGACCTCGATCAAAGAGGCCGGGCTTTTCCTTTTCCTGTGGTTCATTTTTATGTTTGCCAGCTGCATCATCGCCGTCATGGGATGCACACAGGCCGCCCGCGCCTTCAAAGCCTACAACCGGCGCGAGTCGGGCTGGATAGCCATGCTCCTGCCCGCCTCCCGACTCGAAAAATACACCCTCATCTATTTCTGGTCCGTCGTGCTCATCCCGCTGGCCTACTGCCTGACCTTTGTATTGTCACTCCTGGCGAGTTATGGCCTGGGCGTGCTCATACACTCGCAATATCTTGCGACGATCGGCACGTATTACCACGAAATCGTCCGACAGCTCGACGAACTGATGGCCAACTTTTCTGTCAATCTGAGCCCCCTTTTTGCCGTCAACTGGTGGGGATATGTTACGGCGCTCTTTGTGGCTTACAGCTGGGCCACCCTCAACGTGATCTTCGCGTGTTCGGCCAAATTCTCCAAGTTCCCGCTTCTCATCTCTGTGGTCGTTCTGTGCCTGATCAACACATTTCACTCGATCGCGTTTGCGTTCCTGGCGAAGGACACGCCATCCAACTCCACGGACCTAAGCCTTCTCACTGAAGTCCTCACGGAAGCGCTCAACGAGAGCCTCATTTTCCAGGGCTTCGTGGGTCTGGTCGCCCTCATCATCGGGTATCTGTGCTACAAGCGGCGCACGCTGGAATGATGCCTTTGTAGGCCGCCCTGTCCGCCCGTGGGTCGGACACGGGCCGGCCGCGCGGTCTATGTGCTCGTCGCCCGCTTCCGGGCGCCTGTGCGCATACGCCCGCGCCTGGCGTGCGGATTCACCCCCACAAAAAATTCCGGCGGCGTATCTGCCCCGCACGGGGCAGATAGCCGACGGCGGCGCGCGTATCTGCCCCGCAAGGGACAGATAGCGCGACGGCCAGCGCCGTGCCCCAGGGGGCGCGCGGCGCGGCGCCACACCAAATGCCCACCCCTTGCGGCATTCGTTGCCAAGGGAGGTTTTTAAAAGTATGTGAGTTCTGCGGCTCATGGCCGCCTGTGGCGCTTATCTTATGGACTGCGAAATACTTGCGAGGACAACCGATGAAATCGAATCAATGGTGGCTGTTGGCCGGAATGCTGTTCGCCACGGCATGGGCGGCGGGATGTGACGAAGACGACAAGACATGCGGCAAAAACAGCGCGTCGTATTGCAGCGAGGACGGGACGCAACGCATGGTCTGCCTGCATCACGAATGGTCGGCGTTTCAGTGCGACACGGGATCCGTCTGTTCCTATGTCGACGGGGCGGCGACATGCGTCGTCAAAACGCCTGCGGCCCCCGCCACGTGCGGCACGGCACGGGCCCTGTGCGAGGGAGATTCCATGGTCAAAACGTGCAGGGCGGACGGCACGTGGGCCTTTGAGGTGTGCGGCGACAAGCAGATTTGCCAGGACGGGCAATGCGTGGCCGATCCGTCGATCAAGCCAGGGACGGACAATCAGGGCCTGGTCTCGCGCACATGCAACACGGCGCGCGACGGCGTGATCGACACGTTCGGGGACGGGACGACATCGATCCACCCGTGTCTGGAACTCGTGGGATTTGCGGCCGAATGCCGTGAAAATTCGCAGGGACTGGCGGGGTGTTATCTGCCCGGCACGTGCGACGACACGTTCACCGAAACGGGCACATGCCTCGACAACCGGCGACTGTGGTGTGACGGGGAACTGTACCTGACGCCAGTTCCGGTCATCGACGACTGTGGGGCGACGGGCCGCGTCTGCGCCTCGGTGCACGGAAAAACGGGGTGTTTTGAATCCTGTACAGTGGGCGAAACGCCCGCGTGCGTGACGTCTGAAACAGGCGAAATGGCGACGCTCTGTGTCGCGTCGGAATCGGGAGACGGCGTGCGCGTCGCGGCAACCACACTATGTCTCAATGCGTCCCACTCGATCTCGTGCCTCGACGGCAAAACCGTCGTAACGGCATGCGACGCGGGCAAATCGTGCATTTCGGCCACGGGGGCTTGCGCGGAAACGTGCACGACCGAAAATGAGGTCAAACTGGCCGACTCCGGCGACATCATGGTGTGCCAAAAAACCGGCGACGGTCTGGCGTTTGTCTCCGAAGGCAAGCGCTATTGCCAGGGCGACGATTTTTATATGAGCTCACAGGACGACTCGGGCGTCCATACACTCAAAAAAATCGACTGCAGCCGTTACGAACACACGGACGGCAAAATCTACAACGCGCGATGTGCGGCCTATTACAGCTATGTGCCGGATTCGGAGATGTGCATCGTGCGCTATGAAGGCGATCCGTGCAAAAGCGCAGACCACGAAGTGACCGAAGGCGGCGAATGCAACGGCAGCCAGCTGAGCTATTGCGCAACGGCAGACGACGTCATCCTGACGAGTTCGTGCGCGGCCAATCAGGACGGTTTCACGACGTGTTCCGTCTACTCCGGCTATGCGGACTGCCGGCGTCCGTGTACGACGTCCGGACACGCCACCTGTGCGCTCGACACCTCTGGCGAGTCGTACACGCTTGCACTGTGCGCTCCGGATGACGTGTACCCGTCGGTGCTTTCGGTCATCCAAGGAACGTCGATTTGCCTCGGGGACACGTTGTACACGTGCGACGAGACGGGCAAAGCGGTCACGCAGGACTGCGCGGCCATGGGCGGACGTTGCGAGACAAACGCATGCATCTATCCGGCGTGTGCCACAACGCCCATCTGCACCGCCGAAGACGAACTCCTCACCTGCACCCTCCAGTCGGACGGACGCGTCACCGGCACTCAGCGTCAGGCGGCCTCATGTCAGGGCGACACCTGCACGTATTGCGAACAGGGCGAACTCAAAACCATGCCTTACGCCAGATAGCGCGGGATTCAGCCGTGGACAAAAAAAGCGCCCGCCGTTTGGCGAGCGCTTTTTTTACCGCGCTTTTTTACCGATCGACCTCGTCCAACACACCCTCCAGGGCGTCAAGACAAGCCTCGAGACAACGGTGCGGAATGACGAGCGGCGGCGACATCGAAACGACCTGCCCCCATGGACCGCTCGGCAAAAGGATAAACCCGCGATCGCGCATTTTATCGACGATCTTCAAGGCCAAATCGCCGCGCGGTGCAAGAGACGGATCGGCCATTTCGAGACCAATCATGAGGCCTGCGCCGCGCACGTCGGCCACGACAGAGGCATGCTTCTTTTGTAACCGGCGGAGTTCCTCGATAAACCATGCGCCCTCCTGCCGCGCGCGTCCGGGCAAATCGTCGCGCACGAGGATTTCGAGTGCCTTGAGTCCCACCGCGCATCCCATGGGGTTGCCGAGAAACGTGCTCGTATGGATGGCTTCGGACGTATTGGCGGGCCAGTGGCTCAGAACCTCAGGCGTGGCGAGTGCCGCCGAAAGGGGGAAACCGCCGGTCATGGCCTTGCCGAGACATATCACGTCGGGAACGACGTCCTCGCGCTCACAGGCGAAGGTCACCCCGGTTCGCCCAAAGCCCGTATAAATTTCGTCGAGAATGAGCAGGACGCCGTGCCGCGTGCAGAGTTCGCGCAACGCGCGCAACCATCCGGCCGGGGGCACGACATCCCCCCCGCGCCCCTGGATGGGTTCGGCAATGACGGCGGCCACGTCCCCAGCCCCCGCCGACGGCGATGTCAAAAGGCGTTCCAAGTGCCGCAGACACGCAAAATGACACGAACCGGGCTTTTGCCCAAACGCGCATCGCAAACAGTTTGCATAAGGCACAAACGTCGTCTGCTGGCAGATGCGCGTCGCAAACGGGGTTTTAAAATCGTTCTGGTGTCCCGTCACCGAAAGCGCGCCATAACTCAGGCCGTGATAGCTCGATTCAAACGCGATAAAACGGCTTTTGTGCGTCGCCATCTGGGCCATTTTCAAGGCGGCTTCGATGGCCTCGGCCCCCGACTGGCTCAAAAGCGCCCCGGAGAGATTACCCGGAGCCAGAGCCGCCAAAGCCTTGAGAAAACTGACTTTAGTGTCGGTCGGATAGACGTCCCCCATACCGTGCATGAGCCGGGCGGCCTGCCCCGACACGGCCTCGACGAGTTCCGGATGGGCATGGCCATACGCCGCCACGGCAAAACAGGCCCCCATATCGACGTAGGGCAGTCCGTCGACGTCCCACAAAAATGCCCCCTCGCCGCGCGCAAGAACAATCGGATCCCGAGAAACCCCCGCCTCGCCCGGACGGCGCGGGCGCCGCGCCGTCAACCCCGCACACTCTGTCCGGGCGAGTTCGTCCACATACAAAGACGAGCCATCCTCGCCATATCCGGACGTGCGATAGCTTTCGGAGCGCGCAGAGCATTCATCCAGAAGACTTTTAACTCTAACGTCGTCCATATCACCCTTCCCGCCTGCCCATGCACGCTTCGATGTCGTCGATTTCCTTGATGAGCTGCGCCGTCAGGACGACAGGTCCGCGCGCCGTCACCAGAACATCGTCCTCGATGCGCACGCCAATACCCCGGTATTTCTCGGGAACGCGCGCGTCGTCTTCGGTAAAATACAGCCCCGGCTCGACCGTCAGAACGACGCCTTCCTCAAGACGCGCGGGCGCGTCATGCCCACGACGATAGGCAATGCCCACGTCATGGGTGTCGATCCCGAGGTAATGGCTCGTGCCGTGAAAATAAAATGCAAAATCGAGGTTTTCGGAAAGTATCGTCTGAGGGGATTCCGACAAAATCCCGAGCTCATGAAGTCCATGGGCAAACACCTCGCGCACGCGCTGATGGGGGCTTTTGATATGGTTGCCCACGATGCACGTCTCGATCGCTTCCTTCTGGGCCTTCAGCACGAGTTCATAAATATCGCGCTGTGCCGGAGAAAAACGACCGTTGACGGGGAACGTGCGGGAAATATCCCCGGCGTAATACTCGACCTCGGCACCGGCATCGATGAGGATCAAATCGCCGTCGCGCAACACATCCCGGTTTGCCTCATAATGCAACGTCGTCGCGTGTGCGCCTCCGGCGCAAATCGATCCGAAACTCTCGCCCATGGCGTGACGAGCACGAAAGGCGTGCTGCAACGTCGCCTCGACTTCCCATTCCCCCATGCCCGGACGCAACGTTTTAAGCACTGCTTCAAATCCCGCCACGCTCACTTCGGCCGCGCGCTTCATGATTTCGATTTCGTCGGCATCCTTGATGCGGCGCATTTCCCCGACGATATCCCGGACATCACAAAACGCACGCGGCCCTTCACTGGCCCTGCGCCCCCGGTGGCGCAGAGCCTCGGTGGCCTCAAATAACATCGGCGCCAGGGCCGATGAATACGTAAAATCGAAATACACGGATTCGAGCGCAAACAGAATGTCGCTCAGGGACGCACGAAGTTCGGCGATATCCCGCGCCTCGTCGGCCCCAAACTGATCGCGCGCGCCCTCGACGCCATAGCGAGACCCCACCCATCGCTCGCGTTCCGGATCGCGCGGTTTGACAAAAAGCCTGAAACGCACTCCCTGCTCCGCACTCGCGATCACCGCCACGGCGCCCGGTTCATCCATCCCGCACAAATAAATCATGTTGGAATCCGGGCGGTAGGCATAATCCTGATCCCCCGAACGTCGGGCGGGCTCCGGGTTGAAAAATATCGCCACCGACTTTTCGGGCAACGCCCGGGCTAACGCATCCCTGCGTTGTACATAATTCATAGTTTACCTCTGCTGAAAAAAAATAATTAAAATATATTAATACATATTAACATATTTTAACCTTTAAAAAAGGTGGCAATGCCTCGCGCATCACCACCTCCATGTCGTGACCCAATCCTACAAAACCTTACGTTTCGTCTGTGGACGCCCCGTCGTCCGATTCCGCCGCTTCGTCGTGGTCGTCCGCTTCGTCGTCGGCCTCGGGAAGGGTGGTCTGAAATTGCGCGGCCAGCGCGGCCATTTTGCGCATGGCATCCTCGCTTCCCTCCATGCCGGCGCCCGCCACGGCCACCGAAACGCCCGGCATCGACGAAACCATCGAGGCCGCAGGACGCTCCGCCGCCGCGCGCGAACGGACAAACTCCACCATGCGCGCTTGCAATTCCTGACCCGTCGGGAACGGTTCGCCTGCCTTCTTGCGGTCAATCATATCGAGATAAAACGCCGCCACGGGATGTCCCGTCGACGCATCACTCTCAAAAATAGATCGCGCCCCCTCCAGCATCGACGCGCTCTTCTCCGATTCCCCCACGCGTTCGGCCACCTCGGCATATTGCAGCATCACCATCGCACGCTCTCCCCCTTTGGCCCGATCGAGCATGTCGTCCATAAAACGCATCGATTCCGTCAGCATCTCGGCGCTTTTCGACTTCTTGTTCATCTTTTCATAGACATCGGCGAGTTGCAGACAGACCCCCACATGCTCCTCCCCCGTCGTGTTCGCACGAATGGCGTCCAGCAGTTCGACGGCACGGCCCAGATTCTCGCCGAGCTTGACATACAGCGCCGCCGCCGCCGCCGCAGACCCCTGATCAAAGGTGATCTTCTTCGTCTGGGGATTGACCTGCCAGTACAGACGGTTGACCGTTTCATAACATTCAAGCGCCTTGGCGTCGTTTCCACTTTCGAGATAAAGCCGCCCCGCAAGACGCTGCACCGAAATGTCCTGGGGCAGCGCCTCAAGCAACACCTCAATGGCCGCCAGACCCGACTCAAAATCGCGGGCAAGCAGGCCGTGCTGCGCGATGCGCGCCAAAACCGTGTTGTTCTCCGGATCCATGTCGTGCGCCGCCTGCAACACCTCTTCCGCGACGTCAAAACGCTTCATCGACCACAAAACCTCCACGCGGAGCAACTTCGTCTCAATATCACTGCGAATCTTGTCGGCCTTGACGAGCAGTTCGTCGGCCTTGTCAAACGAACCCTTCCCAAAATAGGCGCGCGCCAGTTCCGTCATGACCACCGCGTCCTCACCATGGTCCCGATACACCGCGCCAAGCCCCTCAATCGCCTCGTCAAATTTGCCTTCCTGCAAATCGATCCAGGCCTTCTTGAACGCATTGCCCAGTTCGTCATAATGTTGCGCCTTCTCAAAAGACAACTTCGTCACATACAAATTCCACTTGTCTTCCACATCAAGCGTCGACACCTGATCCTCGCCCTCGACGTGAACCTGCCCCACATCCTCTTCCTCAAATCGCCCCTCGACAAGCGCATTCAGCGCATCGCGTTCCGCATCGTTCTGAACATGCCGCGCCGCCAAATCCAAGGCATTCTGAGCCGCCTCATGGTTGTGTGCTCGCATAAATCGCTCGGCATTTTCAAGCGCATGCGCATAAATCAAATGGGTCACTTTGGCGCGCTCCTCGGCGACTTTTTTCTTCATCTCATCGTCCGTCGCCAGTTCCTCCGCGCGTTTGAGACACGACATGGCCTCCCCCATATCTTCATCCAAAACCGCCTTTGCACTGCGTTCGACATACCATTTGCTGTCATGACCCAATAATTTATCCAACAAACCCATTAAAATCTCTCCTTTGCGGTTCGCAAACCATTCCTACGACGGCGCAAATCAAGCCGTCCACAAAATGCAGAAGATCATAACAAATCCCGCGCAGAACGTCGCGCGAAAACCGCTTTTTCGTGGGCGCGGGCTATCCGTCCATGCGGCCGGATACGCCCTGCGCGCGCCGCTATCCGCCCAGACGGGCGGATACGCGTCGCCATCCTATGTATCCAGTGCCCCCAAAACATCCCGCTTTACCCCCCACACACCCGACTCAGTTGACGACCACAGGCGCACATGTCGAAACCCCAGCCCCCACAATGCGATACGGGGAATTGTCCACAAAAACTTCAAACGAATGATTTTCTATATTAAATCGATGCACGCGATTTTTGCCATTATACGTTTCAAACGCAAAGAAATAACCGCCCCAATGGGCAAACGCCCACGCCGAAATATAACCTCCCGTGCCCGGCAAAGTATACTCCTGTACCACATTCCCCGTCGCCTTGTCCACCTCACTGATATACTGATTGTATTGCCCTGGCGAAAAAGCATACAGTTTCGCAAGCCCAGTCCCCGTCAATTCAGGCGTCTGCTCGTATTTTGAAGAAAATGAGGCAAGCCTCGTATATGCCATGGTTTCGGTATCGATATGACCAAATGCCCCCCCCGTACTCGTGTCGCCAATATACAAAGAATCAGTCTCTCCCCCCACGGTATCAAGACTGAATGCCATGCCAAATGTCGAAAGCCCGGACCCATTCGTCCTGAAATTCGTCACCTTTTCACAACTTCCAGACTTTACATCGACTTTATATAATGTGGAATCCTGATACAACACCCAGGCCTTGGCATCGCGATCCACCGCCATCGAAAACGGCGTCGACGACGTGTTGCCACACGACAGCCTGTGCAACACTTCAAAGTAATTTCCACCACTTGCCCCAGGATCGAATTTCAATAAATTATAAGACGAATCCACAAGATATATAAACTGCGTATCCGCAGGGCACTCCGCAACCTGACATTTCCCATTCAGACACGGTTCCAGCTCGCAGGATTTGACCAGCGTGCTCGACTTGCCATCCGCACTGCATTGATACACATCATTGCCCTTGCAAAACGGCCAGTCTGGAATACATTCTATACATCCTAAATCTTCATCACAAAACGATTCGTCCGAACAAAATTCCGAAATATAATAATGATAATCTTTGCACTGCGAATACGTATTCTCCTGACAATCGCTGTCCCCCTCCACACACGAGTATTTTTCCAACCACGACGCCAAACCGCCAACCACGTCTCGCGGAATACTCGGATCAAGCCCGGGGTCCACACCAGAATCCCCGCCGGAATCCCCGCCTGTTTCGTCCCCGCCGGAATCCCCACCGGAATCCCCACCTGTTTCATCCCCACCGGAATCCCCACCGGAATCCCCGCCTGTTTCGTCTCCACCGGATGGCGAGTTTGTCCCCCCTTCTTCATTTCCACCGCCGTGGACGACGTACATCGTATCCCCCTGACATCCCGCCAGTCCAAAACCACAGACACAAAGAAACGCTGTCATCATAGATCTTTTCATCGCCTGTCTCCTCCACCAAACTCCATGGCGTGACAAAGCACGCCCCACCACTATGCCGAATTTTCTCTATTTGCACAAGGTGCCCCCCCCCAAAATGACTTCTCCGCCAGAACGCGCGACTTTGCAGAGGATAAAAGGGACACGCAACTTGGGAGTATATGGGCGCTAAAAATACCATCGTTTCGCTCATGCCTTGGGGTGCCTTGGAGCGCATCATGCCATCGAATGATTAGGTTTTGCCCCTCATTTAGCGGGTTGGCGCCTCGGACTCGCTGTGGTAAAATTCCTAGCGAACTTGGGCGCCTTTTTTTGTGCGCCCGTAACGATGGGAATGTTATGGCTATCAACAAACTTAGGAAAACAGTAACAAATAGTGAGAGTTACACTCAGTTGTCGGATAGAGAAATCGAAAATTCTATTTATTACCTTACACAAAAAAGTAACTTCTTAAAAGACTTAAAGTCTTTTGTAACTTCATTAGCAGATGAGATCTCTGTGAATGGGGATTGGACCGTAAAAGGGTTCATTGAGAGCCCGTTTAGCATCTATTTGCAATAATTCTAATGAATGCCATGGATATCAGTTGCAGAGTGTTATGAGTCAGCCTTTCACAATTTTTCCAAAAGCGTCTGCATTTATCCAACCATCCAAAAGAGCGTTCTACTACCCATCGTTTTGGAATAACAGCAAATTTGTGTAATTCGTTTCTTTTTGCCACTTCAACTTCTGCATCGCATATAGCCCATACAGCATCAGCAAATTCTTCTCCAGAATATGCACCATCCACCAAAATCTTCTGCAAACGAATAAGCCTATCTGATTTAGCTGAATAACAAGAGAACATCTCTATCGCACCATTTCTATCTGTAATATTTGCAGAGGTAATTGATAACATGTGAGGCAAACCAAGAATATCTACGCCAATATGAAGTTTAACACCGCTTTTTTTTTACCGGC
>CAMCLY010000058.1 GCA_945875805.1 uncultured Myxococcales bacterium
AGCATGCTCCCCTCTCCCCATGGGAGAGGGGCCGGGGGTGAGGTCGGGGTTTGGGGGAGGGCTTTTTGTGTTTGTTTTTTACCCCACACTCCCCCCGAGGTGAGATTTAGATTTTATGTGGGATGGGAGATTTCCCCGTTTGCATGAAAACATGGGGGAGGGAAAAAAAATTTTTTGTGTTGTCGGGATGTAGGGAAGTTGATTTTTGCAAAAAAAATGCAGGGGAGGGTGAAAAAAAACGCCAGGACGAAGGATAAAGAGGGGGTGGGGGTTGGTTTGAAGGTGACGATGAGGGCAAAAAAAAGGAGAAAAGCGCAGAAAAAAGGAAAGGGGATAAAAATAAAATCGGAATTGCACAAAAAAATATGGATTTGTCGGTAAAACTCTTTGATTGACAAATGTAGGTGTATGGGGGTAGCATTTTTCGGCTTTTTGCCCTGTCTTGGTAAAAGGGAAGGGCAATATGGTTTAAATCCGCCATGAATGCGGATTTTCAGGAGATTGTGCGCATGACGAAGAGAATCCCGATAGTTGAGCATCGATCAGAGAACAAGTACGGGACGTTTAGGGCATGCGGCACCACGCGTTAAACGCGTCAGACATAGTCGTGAGTATTCGTTTTTTATTGACCGTACTCGAGGAGATGAGATGGCATCTGTGATTCAGTCGAACTTCAGAGCGCGTCGCAGTTATGCGACGAGCAAGTGCATCGTCGATGTGCCGAACCTGATCGACATTCAGCGTCGTTCGTATGAAGCGTTTTTGCAGGCCGACGTGCCGCCCGAAGAAAGGACGGAGACGGGGCTTCAGGGCGTTTTTAAGAGTATTTTTCCGATTCGCGATTTCAACGAGACCAGCGAGCTTGATTTTGTGAGCTATACGCTTGAAGAGCCGAAGTACGACGTGGAGGAATGCCATACTCGCGGGATGACGTATGAAGCGCCCGTCAAGGTGGATGTTCGTCTGACGGTGTTTGATCGCGACGAGGATGGCAATCGAAGCATTCACGATATTCAGGAGCAGCAGGTATATTTTGGGGCGATTCCGCTGATGACGCCGGAAGGGACGTTCATCATCAACGGTACGGAGCGCGTGGTGGTGAGTCAGCTCCATCGCAGCTCGGGTGCGTTTTTTGACAACGACAACGGATCGAGTTCGTCGTCTGGGAAACTGAGTTTTTCGGCGCGCATCATTCCTTACCGTGGGTCGTGGGTTGATTTTGAGTTTGACACGAAGGATATGATTTGCGTGCGCATCGACCGTCGCCGGAAGATGTATGCGACCATTCTTCTTCGTGCGCTTGGGTATTCGACCGAAGATCTTCTCAAGATGTATTATGACATTGAGACGATCACGATCAATGCGTCCGGGATTCGTCGTCCGCTGGAGAGGAAATTTTTGTTGAACCAGCGGGCGGATTTTGACGTGGTGGATCCGAATACGGGCGAAGTGCTTGTCCGTGAGAAGCGCAAATACAATGCGGGCACGTACCGCAAGCTCGTGGCGGCGGGGATCACGAGTGTCCCGATGAGCATTGAGTCTTTGTGTGAGCGCGTGAGTGCGGAGGATTATTACGACGAGGAGACGGGAGAAATTCTTCTGGAATGCAACCAGCAGATCACCCCTGAGATTCTCGAAACGCTTGGAGAGCATGGGATCAACGAGCTTCACGTGCTGTATTTTGACGACGACGGTCTGAACGTGGGGCGTCAGCTGAGCCGGACGTTGGCGGTGGATAAATGTTCGAGTCCAGAGGCGGCGCGTCTGGAGATTTATGCGCGCACGCGTCCTGGCGATCCTCCTACGCAGGAAATGGCGGATGCACTGTTTGACGGTCTTTTCTTCAATCCGGAGCGGTATGATTTGTCGAAGGTCGGCCGTCTGAAGATGAACCACAAGTTCAAACTGGACACGCCGACGAACCTGACGATTCTGACCCGGGAAGACATCATTGAGACGGTGCGTTATTTGATCGATCTTGCCCAGGGCAAGGGAACGGCCGACGACATCGATCATCTTGGGAATCGTCGTGTTCGCGCCGTTGGCGAGCTTCTTGAGAACCAGTATCGCAACGGTCTGGCCCGTATGGAACGTGCGATCAAGGAACGCATGACGATGAATCAGGCGAGCGATGTGGTGCGTCCGCATGATTTGATCAATGCCAAGCCTGTGGTGGCGGTGGTGCGCGAATATTTTGGTTCGAGCCAGCTGTCTCAGTTTATGGATCAGACCAACCCGTTGAGCGAATTGACGCACAAACGTCGTCTTTCGGCGCTTGGTCCTGGCGGTCTGACGCGCGAGCGCGCGGGTTTTGAAGTCCGCGACGTGCATCCGACGCACTATGGCCGCATCTGCCCGATCGAAACGCCGGAAGGTCCGAACATCGGTCTTATTGCATCTCTTTCGACGTTTGCGCGCGTCAATGAATACGGGTTTATCGAGACGCCGTACCGTCGTGTGGTGAACCGGGTCATTCAGGATGACGTGGATTTTCTGAGCGCGCTTGACGAAGACGATCACAACATCAGTCCTGCCAACGTCGAAATTGACGACAAAAACTACATTGTGCCCGATACGATTGAGTGTCACCAGAACGGCGAGCTGACGGTCGTGAGCACGGATATGATCGACTATATCGATGTTAGCCCGAACCAGATGGTGTCCGTGGCGGCGGCACTGGTGCCGTTCCTCGAAAACGACGACGCCAACCGCGCCTTGATGGGTGCGAACATGCAGCGTCAGGCCGTTCCTCTTCTTGTGGCGGAGGCACCGTGGGTGGGGACCGGGATGGAGCGTCTCGTGGCTCGTGACAGCGGCGTGGCCGTTCTTGCCAAACACGCGGGTACGGTGGAACGCGTCGACGCCACGCGCATCGTGATCCGTGCCGATCGCGATGCGAACGGCCTCAACGTCAAGCCGGATATCTACAATCTTTATAAGTACCGTCGTTCCAACCAGGGGACGTGTTTCAACCAGATTCCTGCGGTCAACGTGGGCGACCATGTGAACGTGGGTGATGTGATTGCGGACGGTCCCTCGACGGATTGCGGCGAGCTGGCGCTGGGTAAAAACATCGTCGTCGCGTTCGTGCCGTGGTGCGGTTACAACTACGAAGACGCCATTCTTCTGAGTGAGAAGATGGTGATCAAGGACTACTACACGTCGATCCATATTGAAGAGTTCGAGTGTATTGCGCGTGACACCAAGCTTGGCAAAGAAGAGATTACGCGCGACATTCCAAACGTCGGTGAAGAGGCGCTCAAAGATCTCGATGAATCCGGGATTATTCGCGTGGGTGCCGAGATCAAGCCTGGCGACATTCTGGTGGGCAAGGTGACGCCCAAGGGTGAGACGCAGCTTTCTCCAGAAGAAAAGCTGTTGCGCGCGATTTTTGGCGAGAAGGCCGGGGATGTCCGCGACAGCTCCCAGCGCGTTCCGCCCGGGTTGAACGGCATCGTCATCGACGCCAAGGTGTTCAGCCGCAAGAAGGAAGATACGGACGAGCGGACGCGCGAGATCGATCGCGTCGAAGAGGAGCGTCTGGTCAAGTCTCTCAACGTTCAGACGAAGATCATTCGCGACGGCGGTTATCAGCGCATTCGCGAGTTCCTCGTGGGTCAGACGACGACGGCCAAGCTCATCGATGAGAACAAGAACACGCTTCTGGCGAAGGGCGTCGTCATTACGGACGAGGTTCTCGACGGGATTGAGCGTCAGTACTGGAAGAACATCCAGGTCAAGGATTCGACGGTATCGGCGAGCATCGACAAGATTCTTGAGCTTGTGGAGCAGCAGTGCGAGGAGGCGAAGGCGTATTTTGACGACAAACTGGCCAAACTCGAACGCGGGGATGAGCTTCCTCCTGGCGTGATCAAGATCGTCAAGGTGAGCGTGGCGATCAAGCGCAAGATTCAGGTGGGTGACAAGATGGCCGGTCGCCACGGTAACAAGGGTGTCGTGAGTAATGTTCTTCCTGTGGAAGACATGCCCTACCTTGAGGACGGGACGCCGGTAGATTTTGTGCTCAATCCGCTGGGCGTGCCGAGCCGAATGAACATCGGCCAGATTCTGGAGGTCCACCTTGGCTGGGGTGCGCGCGGGATGGGTCAGCGGATTGACGAGATGTTGCGCATTTCCCGCAAGGGCGAGTGTGACAAGCTCCGCGCGCTTTTGAAGCAGGCGTACAATGTGCCGGATTTGGTGGAGTTCATCGACAGTCTGGACGATGACGGTGTGATCGAGTACGCGAAGAAGTGCAACCGTGGTATTCACGTGGCGACGCCGGTATTTGACGGGGCCAACGAGAAGAATATCCACGAACTGCTTTCGGAAGCGGGTCTTGATTTGAGTGCGAAATCGACGTTGTTTGACGGTCGCACGGGCGAGCCTTTTGCCAACGATGTGACGGTGGGCGTGATGTACATGCTCAAGTTGCATCACCTGGTTGACGAAAAGATTCACGCGCGTTCGATTGGGCCTTACAGTCTTGTGACGCAGCAGCCTCTTGGCGGTAAGACGCAGTTTGGTGGTCAGCGCCTTGGTGAGATGGAAGTCTGGGCCATGATGGCGTATGGCGCGGCGTATTCGCTTCAGGAATTCCTGACGGTGAAATCGGACGACGTGCTTGGTCGTACCCGGATGTACGAGTCGATCGTGAAGGGGGATTTTGCCCTTGAAGCCGGTCTTCCGGAATCCTTTAACGTTCTCATCAAAGAACTTCAGTCGTTGTGCCTTGATGTCGAACTTTTGGAAGAAACGCCGAAGTAGCGCCGCAGACCTGGGGGCGTCGCGGGGAGCTCCCCGCGGAGGGGGTAGCGGCGTATCGCGCATGGCGCGATAGCCGCTCAGGGGGAGTCTTCCCCCACCCCGGCCCAGCCATTTGTTTTCCCATTTTGTCGATACAAGGGCGCGCTCAAGAGCGTTCCCTGCCTTTATATAGAGGTGCATTGTGACAGATATTTATTCAAGTTCGTTTGATCGTCCAAAGGATCCCACGTGTTTTTCTGCGATGCGCATCAGCCTGGCGAGTCCGCAGAAGATTCTGGAATGGAGTCATGGCGAGGTGAAGAAGCCTGAAACGATCAACTACCGCACGTTCAAACCGGAGCGGGACGGATTGTTTTGTGCGAAGATTTTCGGGCCTGTGAAGGACTACGAATGCAACTGTGGCAAGTACAAGCGGATGAAACACCGCGGTGTGGTCTGCGAAAAGTGCGGCGTGGAGGTCATTCAGTCGAAGGTCCGTCGTGAGCGTCTTGGGCACATCAGCCTTGCTACGCCGGTGGTGCACATATGGTTTTTCAAGAGTTTGCCGTCGCGCATTGGGAATGTGCTCGACATCACGCAGAAGGAGCTGGAAAAAGTCTTGTACTGCGTGAGTTTTATCGTGACGAATCCGGGTTCGACGCCGCTTGAGACGGGCGAGATTCTGAGCGAGAAGATGTACGCGGAGTATCTGAGCGAGTATGGGCCTGGTGCGTTTGAAGCGAAGATGGGGGCCGAGGCGATTCACGATTTGCTGGAGAACGTGAATATCGACGAGGAGGCGATGAAGCTCCGCCACGAGATGAAAGAGGCGACGAGCGATGCCAAGCGCAAGAAGATTGCGAAGCGTCTGAAGGTCATCGAGGCGTTCCGCAATTCGGACAATTTGCCGGAATGGATGATTCTGGAGGTATTGCCGGTCATTCCGCCGGATTTGCGACCGCTGGTTCCTTTGGATGGTGGGCGTTTTGCGACGTCTGATCTCAACGATTTGTATCGTCGCGTCATCAACCGCAACAACCGTCTGCGTCGTCTTATCGAGCTCAAGGCGCCTGAAATCATCGTGCGCAACGAGAAGCGCATGTTGCAGGAAGCGGTCGATGCGTTGTTTGACAACGGCCGTCGTGGCAAGACGATTCACGGCGCCAACAAGCGCCCGCTGAAGTCGCTTTCGGACATGCTCAAGGGCAAGCATGGGCGTTTCCGTCAGAACCTTTTGGGCAAGCGCGTCGACTATTCGGGTCGTTCGGTTATCGTCGTGGGGCCTGAGCTCCGTCTGCATCAGTGCGGTCTTCCCAAGAAGATGGCGCTTGAGCTGTTCAAGCCGTTTATTTTCAACAAACTCGTGTCGCGCGGGATTGTCAACACGATCAAGAGCGCCAAGAAGATGGTGGAAATGGAACGTCCTGAGGTTTGGGACATCCTCGAGGAGGTCATCAAGGAGCATCCGGTTCTGCTCAACCGCGCGCCGACGTTGCACCGTCTCGGTATCCAGGCGTTTGAACCGCTTTTGACCGAAGGCAAGGCCATCCGTATGCATCCGCTTGTTTGTACGGCATTCAACGCCGACTTCGACGGCGACCAGATGGCCGTTCACCTTCCGCTGTCGCTTGAAGCGCAGATGGAAGCGCGCGTGTTGCTCCTTTCGACGAACAATATTTTGTCGCCGGCGAGCGGCAACCCGATCATCGTGCCGACGCAGGACATGGTTCTCGGGTGTTACTATATGACGCGCGAGCGTCCGTTTGCCCTTGGCTGTTATCGCGAGGACGACGAGGGTCACCCGATCGACGGTCTCTATGCGAACTTTGAAGAAGTCCGGATGGCGTATGACCACAACAAGGTCGATCTTCAGGCGCAGATCCGCGTGCGTCATCATGGCGAGTTTGTCGACACGACGGTCGGCCGTGTGCTTTTGAGCGAGATTTTGCCGCCGGAACTTCCGTTCTCGCTCGTCAACAAGACGATTACGAAAAAAGGTCTTGGCGCGCTCATCGACGCCGCGTACCGCTATGCCGGGGACAAGGGTACGGTTCTTCTTGCCGACCGCGTGCGCACGATGGGGTACACGCAGGCGACCAAGGCCGGCGTGTCGATCAACATTCACGACATGATCATCCCCGAAGCGAAGGCGACCCTCCTCGCCGCGACGCAGAAGGAAGTCGACGACATCACGGCGCAGTACAACGACGGTCTCATCACCGACAAGGAACGCTACAACAAGGTCGTCGACAAGTGGTCCCAGGTGACGACGCGCATTTCCGACGCCATGATGAAGAACATCAAGACGCAGCAGTTCGTCGACAAAAAGACGGGCAAGGTGATCGAAGGTCCTTCGTTCAACGCGGTGTACATGATGGCCGATTCCGGCGCCCGTGGTAGCCAGCAGCAGATTCGTCAGATTGCCGGTATGCGAGGCTTGATGGCCAAGCCTTCCGGCGAGATCATCGAGACGCCGATTCGCGCGAATTTCCGCGAGGGCCTCTCGGTACTCCAGTACTTCATTTCCACGCACGGTGCGCGCAAAGGTCTCGCCGATACGGCCCTCAAGACGGCCAACTCCGGTTATCTGACGCGCCGTCTGGTGGACGTGGCCCAGGACACGATCATCTTTGAACAGGACTGCGGCACGCTCGACGGCATCGAAATGACGTCGCTCGTCAAGGACGGCGAGGTCATCGAGGATCTCGGCGATCGCGTGCTGGGACGCGTGGCGCTGTACGACATCGTCGACAACGACGGCAAGGTCATCGTGCCGGCGAACGGCGAGATCGACGAAGCCGCCGTCGACGCCATCCGCCATGCGGCGTTGCGCAGCGTCTACATCCGCTCCGGTCTGACCTGCCAGGCCGAACACGGCGTCTGCGCGCTTTGTTACGGTCGCGACCTCGCCCGCGGTCGCCTCGTCAATCACGGCGAAGCGGTCGGCGTCATCGCCGCACAGTCCATCGGTGAACCGGGTACACAGCTGACGATGCGTACGTTCCACACCGGCGGTACGGCCAACATCGAGGGCGCCGAATCGAGCTACGAAGCCAAGAACAACGGGTTCGTCAAATTCCACATGCTCTCGTGCGTCGACGCCCTGGACGGGACGTTCGTCGTCATGAACCGAAACTCCGAAATGAGCATCCACGACCCAGACGGCCGCGAACGCGAGCGTTACCCGCTTCGTTACGGTGCCCGTTTGCGCGTCAAGGACGGACAGGAGGTCAAAAAAGGCATGCTCCTGGCCGAGTGGGATGCGTTCGCCAACGTGATGATTTCTCAGGAAGGCGGTATCGTCAAATTCGAGCAGATTATCGAAAACCGCACGATGCGCGAGGAAATCGACAAGATCACGGGTATGTCCCGAAAGACGATCATCGAGTGCAAGGAGACCGACCTGTTGCCCCGCATCGTCGTGCGCGACGCGAGCAACAAGAAGACGCTGGCCGAATACCAGATGCCGGTCGATGCCATCCTCGTCGTCAACGACGGCGATGAAATCCGCCCCGGTGCCACCCTCGCCAAAATCCCCCACGACGACACGAAATCCGGCGGTATCGTCGGCGGTCTTCCCCGCGTTGCCGAGCTTTTCGAGGCGCGCAAGCCCAAAGAACTCGCCATCATTTCCGAAATCGAAGGCTTCGTGACCTACGGCAAGGACACCAAGGGCAAACGCCGCATCATCATCACGCCGGACGTCGGCGAGCCCAAGGAATACCTGATTCCCAAAGGCAAATACATCATCGTGCACCCGGGCGACCGCGTCCAGGCCGGCGACAAGCTCATGGAAGGTGCCGCCAACCCGCACGATATCCTCGCCGTCAACGGCCGCAAGGAACTCGCCAAATTCATGGTCGACGAAATCCAGGAAATCTACCGGACGCAGGGCGTTCGCATCAACGACAAGCACATCGAGGTGATCGTGCGCCAGATGTTGCGCCGTTGCAAAATCACCCACGTCGGCGATTCCAACTTCCTCTTGGACGAGCACGTCGACCGCCACATGTTCGAGCGCATCAACGCCCGCATCATTGAGCGCGGAGGCGATCCCGCCGTGGCCGAGGATTTGCTCCTCGGTATCACGAAGGCCTCGCTTTCGACGGAATCGTTCATCGCCGCCTCGGCGTTCCAGGAGACGACCAAGGTGCTCACGGAGGCCTCGATTGCGGGCCGTTACGACGGTTTCTACGGTCTCAAGGAGAACGTCATCATGGGCCGCCTCATTCCGGCCGGCACGGGCCTGATGGCCTATCGTTACCTCGATATGGTCGTCGAATCGCCCAAAGACAAGGAGTAGCCCGTCCCTGGCTTGGGTGGGCTGGGCTATCCGCCGTGGGCGGATACGCCCGCTCGCGCGGCTATTTGCCCGGAGGCAAATACGCCGCGCTTTTTTGTGTGTCGGCTTGCGGAGGCATGAAAGGCCTTGCGCTGGGTCGATGCCGTGTTCTTGATCTGGTATTTTTCATGGAAATGGGTTAATTTCTTTGCTCCGTATGGCGAGTTGTCATGCGTGAAAATTGAGTGATAAGGAGGAGAGTGTGGACAAGCTTCAGGTGATCCAGGCGGCCGAGGAAAAGGGTGGCAAAAACAGGCGCGAAGCCATCGAAAAGCTGATGATATATGCGCGCAAACGCGGTTGTAATATCGAGGCAGGCGGCGGCCGGATAGGGGGTATCAATTTCCGTTATGGCGGCATCGGCTATGCCATCATGGATTTGAGCACGGAAGGCGATGTCAAGCTTTATGCGCAGCCGCATCCCAACAAGACGGCCCCGGAGTCGTTGAGCGGTCGCATCAACAAGTTCCTCGAGGACAACGAGGATCTTGAACTCAAAAGCCATCCGATCAATTGCCACGGTCTGCTGACCAAAAAAGTGGAGGATATTCCTCGTAAGGCGCTCATCGATTTCCTTGATCTGGCCTTGGATGCGATCAAGGATGCCTATTACAAGGAATAGAAACGGCGACGTTTCTAATGTTGCGGCACACATTCATACCTGATGGAGAGGAGTCATGGCGGATTTTAACGATTCGTTGAACAAGCTTTCTGAGTTTTCGACGAGCGGTGAGGTCGCGAAGGTCAATCGCGCGAAGCGAAAGGGAAAAGCCAATTCTGAGAGCGCAAAAAATCTGCTTGGGAGTCTTCTTGATGATTCGGCGGCCCAGGCGGAGGCGGAGCGTCGCCGCAAGGAAGAGGAACGCCGCAGAGCGGAAGAAGAGGCGCGCATCCGTGCCGAAGAGGAGGAAATTCGCTCCAAATATGAGGCGGAACAGGCCCTCCTTGCCGAACAGAAAGAGCTCGAGGAACGCAAGCAGCGTCAGGCCGAGATGCAGGCACAGCTCCAGCGCCAGAAAGATATTGAGGCCGGCCTGATCGACGTCGAGGCCGAGGAACGGGCCAAACGCGAGGAGGAGGCGCGCCGCGCCGCCGAGGCCGCAGCCAAGGCCCAAAAAGAAGCCGAGTTGGCCGAGGCCGAGCGCAAACGCCAGATTCAGGAGGCCGAACTCGAACGCCTCCACCGTGAAACCGAACTCCAGAATCAGGAAAATGCGCGAACCAAAAACAAAAACACCCTCCCCCTGCTTGCCCTCGCGGCGTGCCTGATCGTGGCGGGAGTCGTGATTTATTTGTTTTTCTTTAAGCCCGCCGAACCTAGGGATTTTTATGAAATCGACGACCAGCTTTCCGTGTCGTCTACGATTGTGGCCTTCCTGCCGGAAGATTCGAGCAGTGCCAATATCGAGGTCAAAGTGGTCAAACAGGCCGCCGATCCCAAGCCCGTCAAACGCGTCTCGCATACCAAGGCGAAGGAGACGCCCAAACAGGCCGCTCCAAAAGCGAGTCTTACCGGCGGCAAAGGCGGATTGTTTGGTGGCCCGCGCGGCCTGTAATGAAGGTAATCGGGAGTCCGTATGAAAAAGAAACTGCGAAAAGGAACCTGCGGTCGCATCGCGGGATTCGCGCTTAGTGCTTTGCTGGGTGGATCACTTTTTGGGTGCGTTGACGCCGATTCCTTGCCGACAGAGCCCTATCAGGTGGGCATTGCCCTTGAGACACACGTCCAGGACTGGCGCGACGAAGTCATCTATCAGCTCATCGTCGACAGGTTCCATAACGGGGATATCAACAACGATTTCAACGTCGACACGCGTTCGATGAGCCGTTATCACGGGGGCGACTGGCAGGGCATCATCGACAAACTCGATTACCTCCAGGAACTCGGCGTGACGACGTTGTGGATTTCTCCGGTCGTCAAAAACGTCGAGGAAGACGCCGGTTTTGCGTCCTACCACGGGTATTGGACGCAGGATTTTCTCAAGCACAATCCGCACTTTGGCGATTTGGCGACGTTGCGCCGTCTTTCGGATGAGCTCCACAAACGCGGCATGAAGCTCATCATCGACATCGTGACCAACCACGTGGGTCAGGTCTTTTTCTACGACATCAACATGAACGGTCAGCCCAACGAATGGCTGGCGGGTTCCGGCGAGCCCGACAAAGGGTCGGGATTGAGCAAAGACAATATTGGCGAGCTCAGCCGCGTGACGGAATACGACCCGGATTTCCGAGAGGGCGGCATCCGCGCCTATACGAGCATGGGCATTTCGGGCAAAGCCCCGATCATCTTCTTTGATCTTCCGGAGATCAACCGCGTCGCTCCGGGGCCGCAGAACATCGACTTGAACGGCAACGGCATCATTGATACCGAGGCCGAACGTCTGGGGTTTGCCAATCCCGACTGGTACCACCAGCTCGGTCGCACGTTCGATTATGACGTCAAACAGGATGGCTGTACGAACGAGACATGCCCCGTGCGCCTGAAGAATTTTGACGGCACCAAGGGCGCATATGTCGACGGCAAGGAACGGCCTTATTATCAGGGCATGCAGACGTTGCTGGGCGATTTCCCGGGCGGCCTCAAAGACGTCGCGACCGAGCGCGACGACGTCCGTCAGGCCATGATCGCCGTCTTTTCGTACTGGATCGATGCCACGGATTGCGACGGCTTCCGCATTGACACCCTCAAACACGTCGAGTATTCGTTCTGGGAGACGTTTGCCCCGGCCATTCGCGCCCACGCCAAAGCCCGCGGCAAGGACAATTTCTTCATGTTTGGCGAGGCGTTTGACGGCAACGACAAAATGCTCGCGGCCTACACCCAGAAAGACATGGTCGACTCGGTCTTTTTGTTCTCGCAAAAATACGCGATTGACCAGGCGTTCAAATGTGCCCCGGGCAACACGAGTGTGGGCTGTGGCGGATCCTCCAATCGCACGGCGGCGCTCTATGGCTGGGATTACACCTGGAGTACCGGCGGACGTCATGAGTTGTTCAACGCCACGCCCCAACCGGGCGGGGCCATCGACGCCGATGGCAATGGCGTACCGCCGCGCGAGTTGCTCGTCAACTTCCTCGACAACCACGACGTCGGGCGATACCTGTTTGATCGCAGTGACATCAAGGGCGTCGATTCCCTCAAAAATGCCCTCTCTTTCTTGCTGCTCCAGCGCGGCATTCCGTGCATTTACTACGGAACGGAACAGGGATTCATGGGGGGCAACGACCCCGCCAACCGCGAGGATATGAGCAATGCCTCGGCGTCGATTTTCTCCAAGTACCCGGAACTGTATGAGAACTACAAACCCTGGGATACGGGCAACCCGATTTTCAAACACATCCAGAAGGTTCTGAGCATCCGCAAGGCCGTGCCGGTTCTCCGGCGCGGGAAGGTTTCCTCGACGTGGTTTGGCGGTGATAACAAGAGCACGCCCGAATCCATCTATGCCTTTGTCCGTGAACTCGACGGTAAAAAGGCGGTGGTCGTCGTCAACACGCACGAGGCGAATGATGTGACGGTCAATCTTGGACTTTCCGGGTCGTTTGTCGATGTGCTCAACGACAACGCGTCCGTGTCTGGCGGTTCCGTAAAGGTTCCGGCGATGACGACGCGTGTCCTCATTCCCGAGTCCGACAAAAGCGGGTATGGGCTGTAGCGCCTGAGTTTTTTGGGTGAAGGCGGAGGTCGTGGAACGCACCCCCGCCTTTTTTGTATCCGCGTAGCGGCATGGCGTGGAGTGACGCGCAAAAAAAAGGGCCCGCGCGTATTGGGCGAAGCCCGATAGCGCGGGCCGCGAGGCGTATCGCGCGGCCCTTGGGCCGCCGATAGCCGAGTGCCACATCGCGCACCACTTTTCACTCGCCGGATGGGGCTGGGGCGGAAAATTCCTTTCCCTGTCACCGATAAAAATGGCAGTATTCTGCGAGTTTTTTGGAGAAATTCGCCCTGGGATGGAACGGCATGAGGCATTTTGGTCATTGGCATTGTGGAGTGTGGGCCCTGATTGTAATGTGTCTGGGGTGCGATACGGTGGCCGAACTGACGTTTCAGCAGGAACAGCTTTTGGAAGTCGTCGCGCAGGGGTTTGTGGATGCGCACTGCATCGAAGATTCTTCGATAGATGCGGGATTTCGGTTTGGCGTGCTGACGTCGTTTGACGATCGCATGACGCCGGGGCGGCGGTATTCTGTGCTTGGGGACGTGCTGACGCCGGGCGAGAACTTTACGGCGGAGGATATTTCGTTTTCGGACGGGGTATTTTTTGTCGTCGATTCGGCCGGGGCGGACATGCGATGTGAAAGTGCGTCGGAGTGTCCGGAGGGAGCGTCGTGCATTTTGCCTTCCGAAATGGGTTTGGATGGCTATTATTATGCACCTGAACGCGTGTGTGCGTATCCGTCGCGCGTCGATGTGGTGTATGGGCCGAAGTTTGTGCATTACCGCGATGACGTTCAGGCGGGCAATGCCCTGGTGTCGAGCGAGGGGGCGGACGGGCGCAGTTTTGCGTTTTTGCTTGACAATTCGGCGTCGCTGGACGGCAGTGTGGCGACGGGGGTTCCGGATGTTCAGTGGGCGACGGATCCCTATCAGTACCGCAAGGTTGGTCTGAACCAGTTTATGGACGGTCTGACGCTGACGCACGAAACCTCTCCGAGGCTGGAATATTCTGCGCTGTTTGCCAACGGAATCGGGGAGTCCGGGGTGTATGACGCGTCGGAGGCATGGATGCGCACGCAGGCCGTCTGGGAAAACACCGTGATGACGAAATATCCGTCGCCGAGCGGGGGCAGTCCGATATGGGAAGCGGCGATGGCGGTTTTGAAGAAAATTCAGGGTTCGTCCAATGCGGGGTACAAAAAGCAGATCGTGGCGCTGACCGACGGGGCGCCCAACGACGACACGGCAGACGTCTATGCCCAGTTTTTGCGCCAGCTGGCGGCGGCGGCGAGTTCGCACATCGATTTGAACTGGATCGACTTTGAACCCGGCGATCGCAAGCCCCACACCGATTATGCGCGGGCGGTGGCGGCGACGTGCGGGACGTATCACCTCCTCCATGAGGCGGCGCAGATTCCGTCCGTGATGCGCGCCCTGGCGATCAACACGGAATCACGCTGGGAAGTCGGCGTGAAATTTTCGGCGAGTCTTCCCGCAGACCATGTCTATCGACTGGCGACGACGGTTGTCGTCCGGGTGGGGACGGGCGCTGTGAGTTATGAGGCACAGCGCGTCAGCGAACAAAACGAGGCCATCGACAACCGTCTGGTCCTGGTCCGATGACGGGGAGTACCACTTTGTCCTTATTTTCACCGAACATGAAGCTTGCGCGTCGCGCGCGGCTTGTTTTGGGACGCGTTCTGATGTCGGGCGCGCTTTTGTGGTGCAGCGTGGCCCAGGCGTCGCCCGGCAACGACGCCGCCCGTGAAGCCATGGAAAGTGCCGCCGAAAAAGAACTCGTCACCCTCGAAAAGCGCCCCTTCGCCAAGGCCGGACGCGGCGAGCTCTCGCTTGGGATAAGCACCATCGCCAGCGACATCTTTCTCGTCTATATGCCGGTGACCTTGCGCGGCGCCTATCATTTCAAGGAATGGGTTTCGCTCGAACTCTCCGCCTCGTATATGGGGTGTTTTACCAACGACGTCGGAGACAATCAGACGAGGGCCGCCGGACAGGGATGTATGCGCTTTTTGACCCCGACGTATGACAACCTCATCAAACGTCAGGACGAGACCGAATTGCGCGGCGTGACGATCAAGGAATACCAGGTCGCGCGTTTTGCCCTCAACCCCGTGTTTTCGGTCTTCATGGGAAAATTTGCCCTGGCCGGAGAGGGCATCGCCCATTTTGAGCTCAACGTGACGGCCGGGCTCGGCGTGCAAATCGTCGAAATGCCCGGCAAAACGCGTTCGCACATCGAGTACGGCGCGTCTTTTGAGGGCAATCTCGGCGCCGGCGTGCGCTTCGTCTTTATGAACTTTGTGGGGCTTCGCATGGATTTTCGCGAATATCTCTTTGGCAAACAAAAAGACAAGGGGCTCGGCACCGCGTCCGAGTTTTCTTTGAGCGTCTCATTCTTGCTGTAGGGATTCGTCATGTCGCGTCTTCACCCTGTCCATACCCAAAAAATCGCCAGACAAAAAATCACCAGAATCGTCGCGATCCTCGCCCTTTTCCTTGGGATCCTGGCTTTTTTTGCCTCTCCCTCCCAGGCCCGCGCCGATGCGTTAAACGACGACCTCGCCGAACACTGGCAGTCCCAGGATCGCGCGGCATTTTCGGGCAAACGCGTCTTTACGAGTGCCCGTCGCTTTGAAATTGCGCTCAATCTCGGCGTCATCCCTACAGACGATTTCTATACGTATTTCCCCGTCGCGCTCGACGTGCACTACCGCTTCACGGAAATGTGGGGCCTCATGTTGCGCGGCACCCTGCTGATGCTTCATGCCGATTCGACCCTGTCGGATTTTATGGATGCCCATCAGTCTTCGGTGGCCTCGCAATACCTCGCCGAAGAACAGCGCGGAGACATCGGCCTCATGGCGACGTTTCATCCCGTTTACGGCAAGTGGACGGTCGGCACGTCCGATCTCGGGCGGTTTGACTGGGGCATCTTTGCAGGCATCGGGGCCGTGTTCTCAAAAAGTCCAGATAAATCGGGCCTGCGCCGCGAATTTTCGGTCTATCCCGAAGGCATTTTCGGCATGGATGCCCACATCTTCTTTCTCGACTGGCTCGCCCTGCGCCTCGAAGCCTCCATGCGGTTCTACAAAGCGACGACGCGCTGGATCGTGCCCGGCGAACTCTCGCTGGGCGTGAGCTTTTTTCTCCCGGAACTGTGAGCGCGGATGGTGAGTCAGGACAGGTCTATGAGTTCATTTTGATTTTTTGGTGGGGAGGGGGAAGTCTCCCCCTGCGTCGCTATTGGCTTCGCCAATACGCGCCTACCCCCTCTGCCCTCACCCCGGCCGCTGTCGCGGCCACCCCTCTCCCAAAGGGATAGGGGATCCAGGGTTTCTCCCTGCCGGTATAAAAAACGCTCTACGTGGACACTTTTGGGAGTGCATTCTCATGAAAAAAGGTATTCGTCATGTGTGGTGTGCGGCGGTGCTTTCTGCGACATTTGCGCTTCCGTCTTTCGCTTCAGCCCTGACCATTCAGGATATCCTCGCCATGTCTCGCCAGGGCGTTTCGGACGACGTGCTGATCACCGTCATTCAAAGTGCCAGTGACCTGCCCGAAATGACGCGCGACGATTACGATGCCCTGCGCAAAGCCGGCGTGTCGAACAAAGTGGCGTCGGTTCTGGCGGCACGACGAAAAAATGCGCCCGTGACGCCGGAATCGCCCGTGACGCCGGAATCGCCCGTGACGCCGGAATCGCCCGTGACGCCGGAATC
>CAMCLY010000059.1 GCA_945875805.1 uncultured Myxococcales bacterium
GCGCAAACGCGCCGCGACTCGTATTATGGGCTGCCCGGGGTTTGGGGGGGCGCCAAAAAAAATGCCGGCGCGTATTGGCCGCAGGACAATAGCGCCGCGCGCAGGGCGTATCTGCCCGTCCGGGCAGATAGCCCGCGCCCGGCCAAAACACCGCCGCGAGGGGGAAAAAAAGGCCCCGACAAAGGGTCGGGGCGGAGGATTATTCGGCGATCTTCTTGTTGAAGTCGGTGATCATCTTATCCCATTCGGGGACGTAGGAGCGCATGGTCTGCCAGAACGTCTGATCCTTGCGGGCCTTGAAGGCTTCGATGTCGATGCCCTGCTGCTCGCACCAGGTGAAGTAACCGAGGTTGAAGACGCGTTCCTTGCCGCGCTGGTCGAGTTCGATCATGTTGTCGGTGTTGAGTCCGAGGGTGTACTGGCCGAAGGTTTCGGCGGCGTCGATGGCGTCGAACTTGCCGTTGAAATCGCGTGCGAGGCAGAGGTCTTTTTCGGAGCCGTACATGCGGGCGCCGTCGGTGGCGACGGTCATGACGACGTCATCCTTTCCGAGATCCATGTATTTGGCGGTCTTGATGGCGGAGAGGATGTTGGCGATGGAGGAGAGTCCGAGGTATTTGAAGCACTCGACGAGTTCGGGTTTCACGCCGCGGCGCTGGATGAGGTAGTCGCGTCCGGCGTCGGTGTTGTAGAGGGCGAAGGTGTGGTCGGAGGCCTTGTCGGTGAGGCCAAGGACGAAGTCGGTGTTCATGACGTTGTGGATGAGGGGGACGTGTTTGTCGCCGATGCCCTGGATGTTGTGATCGCCGAATCCGTTGTAGAGGAGTGTCGGGCATTCGAGGGCCTCGACCGCGACGGTTTTGGAGCCGTAGTTGTCCTTGAGGTAGTCGCCCGCGCCGATGGTGCCGGCGGAACCGGTGGCGGAGACGAAGGCGCGGAGTTTGGCGTCCTTGTGGGATTTCTTGAAGTCGTTGAAGACGGTGCCGAGGGCCGCGCCGGTGCAGAAGTAGTGCGCCAGGTGGTTGTTGAACTCGGCGAACTGGTTGAGGATGAAGTTGGTGGGATCCTTGGCGAGTTCGTTACACTTGTCGTAAATTTCCTTGACGTTGGATTCGCACCCGTAGGTGGCGATGATGTCTTCCTGCGGGTTGATGGTCCACTCGCGCAACCAGTTGAAGCGTTCCTGGCTCATGCGTTCGGGGAGGATGGCAACGCCGCGGCAGTTCATGAGGCGGCTGATGGCGACGCCCCCGCGGCAGTAGTTGCCGGTGGACGGCCAGATGGCGCGGTGTTTGGTGGGGTTGAAGGCGCCCAGGATGACGCGCGGGGCGAGGCAGGCGTATGCGGCCAGAACCTTGTGGGAACCGATCATCGGGGCCAGGCAACCGACGATGGTGATGATGGTGGCGTCGATGCCGGTGATTTCCTTGGTGAGGACGAGATGCACAGGGACTTCAACAAAGCCCTTGCGGTCGGGGGCGTTGTACCAGTGCACGCGGTAGAGGTTGAGGGGATCTGGGGCGTCGGGGTCGACGTTGGCGAGTCTGGCCTTGATGTCGTCAGAGATCAGGGCAGGATTGGCGAGTTCGGCAAAGGTCGGCAGGGACATTTTGCGTTCTTTGAAACGGGCGATGGTGTCCTTGAGGGTGGCTTCGTCGGCAATTTTGGTGGTGACGCCAAGGCGTTCGAGAATTTTTTCCATGGGAAATCCTTATAAAAAAAGGGCGGTACACAAGACCCTGAGGCACCGCCGCGGGTAAACCGTGAGACAATATTGGGTTGCGCGGATGCGCGAAAATGCGCGTTTATGCAAAGGATGACGCGTTTTTTTTTTGTGTGTGTGGGGGGGGAAAGTGTCCCCCCAACGTCGCTATTTCGGCGTGGCCTCAATACGCGCCGCCCCCCTCTGTGGGGGCACGTGATGCTAGTCGTCGTAATGATAGGTGTAGGTTTCCGGGTATTTGAGCATAGCCTCCCAGAGGCGATCGGCCTGCTTCTTGGCGTCGGCGCGGATTTCGTCGATGTCCCCGTGGACGAGTTTTCCGTCGCGGACGACGACTTTTCCGTCGACGACGGTGTGGCGGACGGCGCCCTTGTCGTCGACGATGCGGAGGTCGGCGGCAGAGGTTTTGATGGAGCGGCGGCAGTTTTCGACGGTGTTGAGCGGGCCGACTTCGGTGTCAAAGAAATCGCCGATGAGCCGCCATCCGCTGTAGAGTCGGTGGATGACGTTGACGGGGTCGTCGCCCTGGGCGAGGGCTTCGTTTTTGGCAAAATCGAGTTCGACATCCATGTCGCCGCTCCATCCGTCGACGCCGAGGGCGACCTTTTGGGCATAGCGGAGGGAGTACGGCCAGCCGACGGCGTTTCCGTGGTTGGAACGTGGGTTCTGGACGAACCAGACGCCCTGGTCGGCGACGTGCTTGGTTTCGGCGGCGGACATGTGGATGCAGTGCACCCAGATGGACGAGGGGACGAGTGCGCCGAGTTTTTCGAGGCGGTCGGCGGGGGACTGGTATCCGCGATCGAGGGCGTCAGTGACGTCGGCAGAGCCCTCGGCGACGTGGACGTGGATTCCGACGCCGAGTTCACGGGCTTTCTCGCCGGCGTAACGGATGGTGTCGTCGGAGCAGGTGAACTGGGCGTGGAGGCCGACCAGTCCTTTGACGAGGGGACGCTTGTTTTCGCGGATAAAGCGGACGCATTCGTCGATGCCGCGTTTGCCCTCGGCCTTGCCGTAGTTGCGGTCGGTGGCGCCGTAGGTCAGCAGGCCGCGGGCACCGAACTCTTCGTAAGCATCGGCCAGGGTGTCGAGGGAACCCTCGATGTAGTTGGGGGATTCGTGGTGATCGACGATCGACGTCGTGCCGCGCAGGAGGCATTCGGCGACATAGAGGCGCGCGGAGGCGCGCAGGATGTCTTTGTCGATGGCCCGGTCGAGCCGCCACCATATGCGTTCCAGGATCTGCGTGAAGTTTTCGGGGGCATGTTCGGGGGCGGGCATGCCGTAGGGGCAGAGCGCGCTATAAAGGTGGGTGTGCGAACAGACCCATCCGGGGAGGATTTCGGCGTCTTTGGCTTCGAGAGTTTCGCAGATATCGAGGTCTGGGGCGTTGGAAGCGGCCCCAAAGAAAACGACCTTGCCGTGTTCGCAAATGGCGACATTACCGCGTTTGTCAGGACCGATTTTGAGACATGCCATGAGTGTATTCTCCACAAAAAAGGGCTAAAGCGCGCGCTTTAGCGGATGAAAAGACGTGGGCGCGAGGTGTCGCCCGGAAATAGCTTGGGCAGATTCCGAATCCTTTGGCGCAGACCTCAGAGGGGGATTTCTCCCCCTTGATGTGAGGTCTGCGTTCCGAGTGATGGCGGGCTGGTATCGCCGCCATGTTTGTTTGGTCAGAACGGGATATTGTCGTCCGCGATGCCTTCGACAAACGCGTCGTTCTGGTGGGCATCATTATAGGAGGAGGACGGGGCGGCGTGTGAGGTGTTTGACGGGGTGTCGTACATGTTGGGGTCAAACGAACCGCCGGCCTGGTTTTCGCTTCTGCTTCCGAGGCTCTGAATCGTGTTTGCCATGATGTCGGTGGTGTAACGTTTTACGCCATCTTTTTCGTATTCACCGTATGAAATGCGGCCTTCGACGTAAATGAGCGAACCTTTGCGAAGATAATTTTTGCAAAAGTCGGCCTGTTTGTCGAAACAGACGACGTTGTGCCAGTCCGTTTTTTTGGATGCTCCGAATCCGGAATCGGTGGCCATCGTAAAACGGCAGACATTTTTTCCACTCTGTGCCGTTCTGCATTCCGGATCTTTTCCCAAACGACCGACTAAAATAACCTTGTTGACCATATTGACCTCCAAATAGAAGAAAAAGGGCGCTTTTTTCTACCATGAATCGAAGCCGTCGCGCATTATTTCTTTTTTCCCCAGATTAACCACGAATTTTGTTGTTTTGCGGCGGCGGTTCTCAGCGTTCTGACCTGGGAGACTGCCTCGACGAGATAAAAGATGTTCGGGTCTACGGACTGGGCCGTTTTGATAATTTGCTGGACGCGTTTTCTTGGACATATTGCGTACATCAGCAGGCAGTGTCCGTCGCGCCCTTCGCCGTCAAAGGTGGTGACGGGCTGACCGGAAGAACGCAGGGCGTCGGCGACGGAGTATCCCTGGTGCTGGGAGATGAATCGGACGACGGAGGTGCCCAGCGCCATGAACCGGTCGATGACGATCCCGACGGCGTTGCCTGTCGCGTACCCGGCGGCATAGGCCACGCCGAGAATGGGGTAGTCCCCTAGACGCGTGATGACCTGCGAGACGACCGTCACCCAGATGAGCACTTCAAAAAAACCGAGTACGACGGCCATGGCTATGCGCCCCTGCACGACGGATATCGTCTTGATGGTGTTGAGGGAGACGTCGCAGATGCGCATGAAATAGGTGATGAAGATGAGTTGGATGATCGAAAGTGAGTCGATAAATTCAGCCATGTTGAACCTTTAAACCTGTAAACGAAGACGAGATGAGAAGGTGTCGTTGGGCTTGGTCGCGACAATACGGATGCGAGCCCGAAGGCCCCGGTGTGCGTGGAACTTTACTTGTGGAAAAGCCCTTGCGTGATTATAAAGGCGCCCCGCAGGAAACCGACTTTTTTTCAATGCCCCAGGGAGTGTTATTCGGCCATGCTTTTAGACTTATATATTTATCCACATCCGGTGTTGTCCCGGGTGGCAGATCCCGTTGACGCGTTCGATGAAGCCCTGTCGAAGCTCGTCGCCGATATGACGGAGACGATGTATGAAGGGTGCGGCGTCGGTCTTGCCGCGCCTCAGATCGGCGTGAGCCGGCAGATCTTTATCGTGGATACGAGTGCAGAATCTGAGCAGCCCTCGCTGCGCGCCTATATCAATCCCAAGATCATTTTAAAAGACTCCCCCGTCGTCTGGAACGAAGGATGTCTCTCGTTACCCGGTCTGTACAGGGATGTCCACTCGTTTGGGCATGTCGTCATCGAGGCCCAGGATGTCCATGGCGAGGTGTTCAGGGAAGAGGCGCATGAATTGCGCGCCGTCGCGATTCTCCATGAATACGGGCATCTCCAGGGCCATGTGTTCCTCGACCGTCTTTCCCCGATCAAACAGCGCCTGGCGCGCAAGTTTTGGGCTAAAAATTCTCGACGTGAAGCCCAGAAATTGTATGGCGAAACCGCGTTGCATTGCGTTTTTACAGATGCACCGGAACGAACATGAAGTGGCCTGAAGCGTGGTCAAAAGCGATCGACCGGATCCATGGACGTCTGTTTGCCGATGCGGATGAGCCCAGGGTTCGCGTGCCATGGTGGGCGCGCATCCTTTTGGCCTGCCTTGGGGGGACGTGTGTCTTTTTGGCGTTTCCGACGTTCGATTGCTTTTATCTGGCCTATTTTGCCCTGTTTTTTGAACTCTGGGCCGTCGAGGGGCTGCGCCCCCGGGCGGCGTTTCTCGTCGGATGGCTCGCCGGATGTGTCACCAATACCGGGGGATTTTACTGGATAAGCGATCTGCTTGAGGATTTCGGGCACATGGCGCCATGGCTCGCCATGACGATATGCCTTGCCCTGTGTTTTGTGCAGGGACTGGTCTTCGGCCTCTGGACCTGGGGAATGCGCAAACTCGGCACGCGCTCGATCTGGACGTGCGCGGTGCCCCTGTTCGTCGTCATCGAGATGCTCTTCCCGATGATTTTTCCGTGGTATTACGCCAACAGTCAGTACAACTTTCCATGGGCCGTGCAGACCGCCGATATCTTTGGCGTGCTCGGGGTGTCGTGCTTTCTGGTCTGCGTCAATGTCCTTTTGTATGACGTGTCGCGCACGCTCATTTTGAGACGGCACGGTCACAGGGTGCCGTTTCATCGGGTTGGACTTGGGGTCGGTGTGGGGTGGATCGCATTCGCCTGTATTTATGCGCCTGTACGCATGGCACAGATCGACCACATAGAACGCGATGCCCCCAAAATGGCGATCGGCATGGTCGAGGGCGATGTCGGAATCTGGGAAAAAGAGCCCCCCGAAAAGTTGCGCAACAACCTTTTCATTCATCAGACGCTTTCGCGCGCGTTGTCGCTGGAAGGGGTTGATCTCATCGTCTGGCCGGAATCGAGCTACCAGGTGGGGTTGATATGGGGAAGCCGGCTCAGCACGGAGTCTCCGCTTGAACACGAACTGGATGCGCTCTATGCCCCGTGGTTTCAGCCGCAGGCGCGCCTTGTGTACGACGTCGTGGACGCGGGTTTTGGACAGGATTTTCACCGAAACCCCACGATACACAAGAGCCTGGTCGAGGCAATGGCCATGGCGGCCGAGGATCGCGGACTCAAGACGCTTGAGTCCAAATACCCCACGATGGTGTCGGGATACGGCTTCGCGTGTAAAGACGACTATCCGCAAATCATGCGTTGCCCCTTCACGCGTATCGTGCCCGACGATCTGACGTATTACATTCCCAGTGCCGAACCCCTGCGCGCTTCGCGCAAGGACGATCTCCTCCGCCAGATTCGCCCCGAGGATATCAGCGCGCCCGTGCGCGGGTTTGATGCGGCCGTCCTCTTTGGAACGCTCTCGATTTCCGCACGTGATGAGGCAGCCGGCATTCCGTTTGAAACCCTCTACCGCCTCGGCGCCGAGCATCGGCGCCTCTACAACACGGCTCATCTCGTCGAAAAAGACGGCCGCGTCCTGGGCAAGTATCACAAAAACTACCTGCTGATGTTCGGCGAGTACATTCCTTACGCCGACAGGTTTCCGTGGGTGTACGACATTTTGCCCGAGGCGGGAAACCTGACGCCCGGTGAGGAGACGTCGACGATGGCGTTCAGAGGGTACGAGCTGGGCCCGTTCATCTGCTATGAGGATATTCTGCCAAGATACGTGCGCAAACTCTCGGCACTCAAGCCGCACGTTTTTATCAACATCACCAACGACGCCTGGTTTGGCAAGACTTCCGAGCCGATGCTTCACCTGGCACTCGCCACGATGCGCAGCGTGGAACATCGGCGCTGGCTCGTGCGTTCGACCAATACGGGCGTGAGTGCGTTCGTCGATCCCAACGGCCGGATCGTGCAGCACACGTCGATTTATGAGCCCGAAATTCTGAGACAGGATGTGGCCATGATGCCGCAGGAGCGCACGATTTATAGCGTGATTGGCGATTTTCTCGGCTGGCTTGCCCTGGCCTGGATCGCGCTGTTGGCCGCCATCAGAATCGCGTTCGGGCGAAAAAAACGCCACGTCGGAGGCACGGAAGTGGCACAAGCGGAAGTGGCTCAGAAGGTTCCAGAAAACTGAAGGGAGTGCCAGACGGATATGAGATGAAGAATTTGTCAGATTGGCATGGCTGTTTCATTTTGTTTTTGCGTTCACACCGCGTTGAGATTTGTACGGCAACGCGGTTCGGTTTTTTAAGGAGTCGGATCATGCGTAAGTCGATAAAGAAAGTATTGTTTGGAGCCATGGTGCTGGGCAGCGCATGTGCGTTGCAGTCGTGTTATTTTGACAGCACGGACTGTTATCGCCGTGACGTGTGCACGCCGGTGGAGGTGTGCGAGGATGTCTGTTCGTCGTATTGCGATTTCTGGGGGTGTTACGACGTGTGCGACACCTATTGCCACATGGAGGAGGAGTGCTATGCGGAAGATTACTGCTATGCCCAGCCGGAATGCTGGACGAGTGCGGACTGCCGCGTGGGCTATGTGTGCAGTGCCGAACAGATTTGTGTCGTCGATGTGCCCGTCACCCCGCCCGTTGTCGATCAGCGTGAATGTGTGACCAACGCGGATTGCCAGGCCGTGGGCAAGGACGTGTGCCTGACCGAGGGGCCGAACGTGTCGTACTGCACGACGGCGTGTTTCAACGACAATGGCTGCTCGAAAGGCAACGCGTGCTATTTCATTGCCAACAGCGTCAGCGCGGGCGTCTGCCTCAACAATTCGTTCAAAGATTGCGCGTTCAGTTCCGACTGCCCGGACAGCAGCATGATTTGCGATTACAACCGTTGCATTCCGAGTTGCCGCACGGATCGCGATTGCGAATCCAATGGCGGCGGATTCTACTGTCGCGCGGGAATGTGCGTCCAGTGGTGATCGTCAGAGTGGCTCGGCTATTGGCCCGGGGGGCCAATACGCCTTTGCCTCGCGGCTATGTCGCCCCTTGCTGGGACTCCATACGCCGCGATTTTTTTTTGGCGCGGGCGTATGCAATAGCCCGCGCTGCGCCGCGTATCGCCTTTGGCGATAGCGGCGCGACCCGTCAAAAAGGGTTCGTCCTGAGCCACATAACTTGCGCCCTGACCCGACTAGGGATACAATGTGGCGTTATTTTTTGCCCGCATGGGACTGGTGCATCGAAAGGAAGGAAAAAATGGGCGTATTGGCGAAACCCATACCATTTGGCGATTATTTTCTGCTTGAGAAGGTCAACACGGGGGGCATGGCGGAGGTCTATAAGGCCAAAACGTTCGGCGCGGAAGGATTCGAGCGCATCGTAGCGGTAAAGAAGATTCTGCCATCTATAGCTGAAGATAAAGAATTTATCACGATGTTTATCAACGAGGCGAAGCTGGCGGTCCAGCTTACGCACGCGAACATCTGTCAGATTCACGATCTCGGCTGCATCAACGGGGATTATTACATTGCGATGGAGTACGTGCCCGGGCACGATCTGCGCGTGATATTTGACCGCTGCGTGCGCACGAACACCCGGCTGGACATCGGCTGTGTGTGTTACATCATCAGCAAGATTTGCGAGGGGCTGGACTACGCGCATAACAAGAAGAATGCCAACGGCGAGCCGATGAACATCATTCATCGCGACATCAGCCCGCAGAACATTCTCATCAGTTATGATGGGGAGTGCAAGCTCATCGACTTTGGGATAGCGAAGGCGTCGACGTCGTCGAACGCGACCCAGGTCGGGATTCTCAAGGGGAAGTTCAGTTACATGAGCCCGGAGCAGGTTTCCGGGAAGCAGAGCATCGATCGTCGGAGCGATATTTTTGCGCTTGGCATTGTGCTGTTTGAGATGCTGACGCTGAAGCGTCTGTTTTTGGGCGACTCGGATTTTGCGACGCTGGAGAAGATCCGCAAGGTGGAGGTGAGCCCTCCCACGCTGTACAATTCGGCCATTCCCGAGGAACTCGAGGACATCGTGCTCAAGGCGCTCGAAAAGGACGTCTCTCAGCGTTACCAGACGGCGCAGGAACTCCAGGAGGCGTTGCAGCGCTTCATGTTCCGTCAGAATCTCTATTACACGGCCAAGGATCTGAGCGAGTTCTGTCACAAGATGTTCGCGCAAGAGATTGCGCTCGAACAGAAGAAGATGGAGTTCTACAAGGAACTGACGCGGGATGTTCTGATGCAGTCGCGCCAGGTCGAGACGGACGACGAGACGTCATTTTATGAAAAGCAACACATGCCCAAGATGAGCGGGGTGCAGTTTGACGGGGTGGCGGTCAATGCCGCCGCCTCGCCGGCTCCGGCGGCGCCCAAACAGGCCATCTATGCGGAACTCGACGATTTTCAGCCGCCCGCCGGGGACGGCATCGTCTATTCGTCCAAGAATGCGCCGCATCCGCCTGACGATGTCAATGCGCTTATTGCGGCTCCGCTCGTGGCGTCGGATCATCCGGCGCCCGTGCCGCGCAAGTCGATGGCGTCATCGGATGCCGTCATTGTCAACAAGGGACGCGAGACGGTGCTGACCGTGCCTGTCGTGGCCAAGAATTCGTCACGGCGCGTGTTTGCATACATCGTGGGAATCCTGGTGTTGACCATCATCGGGTTGCTTTTCGTCGGACTGATGATGCGCCCGAAGGATTCGCATAACGGGATGGCGCAGTTTGTCGTCGTACCGGCCGATGTCCCCGTGAGGCTTGAAATCGACAACGAACCCGCCAGGGACGAGCTGCTCAGCCCGATTAAGGTCGACAAACTTTCGACGGCGCATGAGACGCATTATCGGTTTACGGCAGAGGGCTATCAGGCCGTCGAAGGCGATTTTAAGGCGACCTCCGAGTTGCAGAATCTCCAGATCGAGCTCAAGCCGCTTTACACGTCGTTGCTGACGATTTTTGTAGACCAGGAGCTGGCGGAGGTGACGGTGGACGGGCGCCGTATCGATGGCAACCGCCACTTTGAAGTGCGCAACCTGGCGCCCGGTCAGCACGTCGTGCGCGTGTCCAAAGAGGGCTATCGTCCCGACGAGCGCCGCATCGACCTCGAGGCTGGGGGCACGCTGAATCTCACGCCGGAACTCCGTCCCCTCTTTGCGACGCTCGTCCTCAAGACCGAGCCGTATGCGGCGGATTATGTCGTGCGCAATCGCCGGACGGGGGAAACCTACAAGGGGCAGACCAATTCGACCGGGGTGACGATTCCCAACCTTCCGGCAGACGACGAGTACAATATTACCATCATCAATGCCGGAGAGTCCATGCAGGCCGTCTGGCAGCCGAACATCCGTACGGCCAACCAGGTCGAGGTGCGCACGTTCCCGGCGACCAAGGATCCTGAAGCCAAAGTCGTGGTCGTCGAGGAGCCGAAGAATGTCGCGGCCCCGGCCGCCGCCGTGGCGCCGTCCGCTCCGAAACCGGCGGCCCCCAAACCTCGTAAGGAAAACAAGGACACCGACGACAGTGCCAAGGTGGCGGCCAAAACGCCCGAAGCGCCGGCGGCGGCCAAACCCGCACCTGCGGCAGAACCGGCCCCCGCGCCCGCGCCCAAACCCGCGGCCGATGTGCCGGGGATTCTCCAGATCGCCAGCAAGCCGCCCGCCAACATCTTCATCAACGGGAAGGATTACGGAACGACGCCCAAGAAGATTGAGCTTCCCGCCGGTTCGTACACGATCCGCTTTGTCAACAAGGATGCCGGTATCGATACGGAACAGTCCGTGACCCTGGGTGGCGGTGAGGTCAAAAAAGTGTTGAGAAAATAACCTGCCCGTCGGGAATCACACAAAAAAAGGCGCGAATTTCGCGCCTTTTTTGTATCGGTGACGACCGGGCCGTCATGCCTTCATCTCGTTTCAGCCATGCTTTTGAACACGTGACATGGCGTCTTGCAGAGGGGGTAGCGGCGTATTGAGCCCGGATGGCGAGATAGCCGCTCAGGGGGAGACTTCCCCCTCCCAGAACCGCGTCATGTCATGGAGGAGGCTTTACCGGTCGTATTTTTCTTCGTCTTCGAGGTCTTCGAAGTCGTCCTCATCGTCCTCTAAATCAAAGATTTCCTCGCCCAAATCCTTGAGGAGGGTTTTGGTCTTTTGACGGAGTTCGGCGTTTTTGCACGTCTTGTGGAACGCCTGGAGGGACTGGAGGGTCTGGGTATCGGGGGTGGTGTCGGCGAGCAAGTATTTGCGCAGGAGATTGAGGCTGAAAAGGCGCGTCATGAATCCGTGCTGGCCAAACGAGATGGGGTCGTGGATGAGGCTGAGCAGGGCTGGACGGATGGTGTGATTGTCGAACGGGAGTTTGTGCGAAAAGAGACAACAGAGGGTTTCGGCAATACAGGCGACGGACTGCGAACGGTCGATGCCCTTGAGCAGGCCCTGAATCGTCTGGGGACTTGGGTCGTGGTTGAGGAAATATCCGACGATGTGGATGCAACGTCGCGGCATTTTGAAATAGACGCGAAGGATGGCGTCGATGACGGGCTGAGCATGGCTGATGGCATTGAGGAACTGCACCTGGGTGTCCTGGGCGTCGCAGTGTGCCAGGGCCTCGACGAATTCCTGGGCGGCGGCGTCGATGTCCTTGACGGCGGCAAACCATGCGTTCATGGCGGCGATGGCGATGTCGGTATCGCTGGATTTCATCCAGACCGCGATATTTTCAATGGCGACGGCGGAGGCTTCACGACGATGCGAGATGACGTGCATGGCGTTGATCTGTGCGTATTTGGATGCGTCGGCCATCAGCCGGAGAATGGCGTCTTCGGTACATGAGTCAGAAAAGGCCGCGATTTCCGTGTCGTCAAGAAGGCGAGAATAGAAATCGAGGTTTGAGGTCGCTTTGGGCAAAAAATCGTCGTCGGGTTTGGGGGGAACCCATTCGGGGTATTCGGGGGATGTGGGGGCACTGTAGAGCCCGAGTATTCTGGCAATTTCGGCGCGTCTTGGGAGATCCTGGTGCATGTGGAGGATTTTGGCGATGCGGTCTCGGACGTAGTCCCGGGTGCAGACGCTTTGAAAGGCGGAGAGCAGGGCGTCGGTATATCGCTGGGGGGCCAGGGCGATGGCCATGGGCACGGCGGCCGTCATGGTTTCACTGGTATCCTCTAGGGCGGTCATCACGGGTTCGATGGTGGCGTCGCCGTAACATCGCAGAACATCTGTGATGGCTTCATGGAGGGTGGAATCGGCGCTGGGCAGGAGCGGCAGGATCTGCGGAATGACGAGTTCCGGGTAGGACTTGAGTCTGGAACAGACCTTCAGGACGGCCAGGCTGACGGCGGGATCGCGATCTTTGAGCAGGATGAGCATGATGGAGATCGTGTTGAGGCCGAGATCCGGGCGCGTGGCGAGGCTTTTGATGATGGCAATGCGGATTTGGGGGGAAGGATCGCAGAGCATGCGTTCGACGGTTTTGATGTCGAGAATGGCGCACAGCCGGGAGAGTGCCATGGCGTGGGTTTCGGGGTCTCCGATGGCCTGGGCGATGAGTATGACCAGGCAGGCTCTCAGCTTTTCGGTGAACGGGGTCAGTCGGGATGCCTCTTCCGGGGAGGAGGATTTGCATCGTGCAACGATATCGTCGATGAGATCGACCGAGGGTGCCAGATCGTTTTTGAGGCAGGAGAGGAGGTATTTGTCGGCGTGTTCACGCACCTGTTCGTCTTGCGACCACAGGGTATGGACGGCGTCGGGGGACCAGAGCCCGACGATGCGCAAAATGTCCAGGGTGTTGATGAGGAGAACGGGCTCGTCGCTGTGGAGCATGGAGGCGAGATCGAGGTGCTGTACGCCAAAGAGCTGCGCCTCGCGATAGAGTTCGGTCTGGCTGAGCAGGGAGGCGCGAAGGCGGCCGAGAACCTGATCGTCGGAAAACGATTCGTCGAGGGTCAGTTCGCCGGTGGTCGGAAGTTCGACCGTCGTCCCGTCGAGACGGGAGCCCTGGTCGTCAGGGGTGGGGGCGTCTTCGCCGTTTGTCTCTGGACTGGTGATTTCCTCGGAGGACGGCGTATACTCCTCGTCGGCAACTGTCGCGCCAGGGGCGGGCGTCGCGGATGCGTCGAGAGTGGATGCGTCGAGAGCGGGGGATTCTGTGGCTTCGCCTTCAACGGACGTTTCGGACGAACATTCCGGATTGGCTTCCCGTCGGTCCTGAGGCTGTGCGGAATCTGGACTTTCCTGCTTGGGGGCTGACTTTTTTTTTGCCATTATATCGAATCCTTTATGAGAAGCGCCTCGGCTCTGGCGATTTTGGCGCATGGGTCAACTTTCGATGCTCATCATTCAAGTCTAATACAGAATGGAGGTTTCATGCAAGCGGCACAAAACGTTCGACAAATAGGCAATTCGCGGGTTCTGGTCGAATCGAGGGGCGTCCTGACGCCCGGAACCGGCAGTCTTGGGGTGTTGCTTTTACATGGGTTCACGTCGAGCCTGTCGGCGGTCAACGGCATACTTCCCCGTTTTGATGCCGCGGGCCTGCCTTATGAAATGCCCGTGCTGCGTGGGCATCAGGGGATCCCGTCCGACCTGGAAGGGGTGTGCGCGCAGGACTGGTACGACGATGCGTTTCATGCGCTCGAACGGCTCTGCCGTCGCGTGGATCGCGTGGTGGTGGTGGGGCTGTCGATGGGCGGGCTCGTTTCGCTCCGGCTGTGTGCCCAATCCCATGAATGTTCGCAACGTCTGGCCGGGTGTGTGACCTGGGCGCCCGCACTCGGCTTTTGTCATCCATTGGCATGGATGGCCAAACCGCTGTCGCGGTTCATTAAAACATGGCGCGGACAGGACAGTTTCAGAGACCCGGAATGCCGAAAACACAACGAAAATTACGCGACGTTTCCCACCTCGGCCTTCGTCGCTCTCTACGATTATGCGCACGAAACTCGACGCCACCTCGAAAAGCTGAATCTGCCGTTGTGCATCATTCATTCAAAACGAGACCAGGTCGTGCCGTACCACACCTCCCGGATCCTGTTTAAACAGGCGAGAAGCGATTATGCGGAACTCAACACGTTGTCGGTGTCAGGACATGAACTTGGCCAGGATTGCGAGGCCGAAACCGTCTTTGAACTGACCATGGACTTTGTACAAAAATTACTCACCAAGTCCGAAAAGGTTCAAAACTAAACTCGTGGGCGTCGCTGCTGGCGGCGCCCGGAAAAAACGGAGATCAGATGGCGATAATAAGGCAGAAAATGATAAACATAAATATTGAAAAGAGCGCATTGCCTACAACACTCGTGAACACTTCTGTAGCGGAGAGTTTATTTGTCCGCTGTGGACGAAGACAGGAATAGGCAACCGTGGCGGCAATGATAGGACACAATATCGAGACCGGACTCGTGAGCCAACCGATGATGAGCAATGTAAAATTGATAAAGCATAAGATTCCAAGCGCGAAGATGCCGAAGGCCTGACGCGCATTGGTCGGTGTCTTTTGAGCCTGCGTATCGGGAATTCCCCTTTTTTTGAGGCATCGTTTGAGTTCGGCTTGATATTCTTCATTCTTGGGGTCAATGTTGAGAATTTTCTGGCACAAATCGATGCGTTTGTCGAGGTCATCCTCGTCGGTAAGTTCGAGTTCAAGGACGAATGTTTCGATTTTGTTCTGTTTGCCAAGACGTTCCGATAAGGTATTGGCCAGGAGTTTGAACGCCTCGTCATTTTGGGCGACAGGGTGATATTTGCGGACAAAATCGCGCGCTTCCTCGAATTCTTGAGATTTAATGGCGTCTTTGATGGCATTGAGAATGACGGTGCGATTGCTTTCGTAATCGTCCTTGAGGAGGCTCAGTTTGACCTGTTTTTCGTCATACTCCAGCTTTGCCTGCTCAAAGCTATGCGGCGCCGGGGATGACATGCCAGGCTGCGCTTCCTGACCGTAACTCTGATAGGATCGTTTGGCAGGATTTTGCGTGGAGAATTTGAGATTATTGTCCATTTTTTCATCCATATAAATCAAATGATGGGAATTCGTCCCGTCGGATCATCGAATATATCTGAATTATGGCGCGAATGGGGCGCGAAACGCAGGCCCTCACGATAATTTTGTATATTATCACAGCCCATGGATATTGTGTGGGGTTATTGCCGTTCGATGGGAGAAAAGTCGAAAATTCGAGGGAGTTCTTTATCTTTTTTTGTGTGGGGGGGGAAGTGTCCCCCCAACGCGGCTATCGCAGACAAGGGCACAAGCCCCTTGTCTGCGATACGCCGCGCCCCCCTCTGCCTTCTCCATCCCTCGCCCAGGCCTTTCTTCTCTGCTTTTCCTTCCCCCTACAGACAGACACATCCGGTTTTATTCAACACCCCGAAAATTCACCAAAATGGTTCAAAATGGAACACATGCCTGGCCCAGACACGCAATACGTTCCCCCAAAAAATACCGGGAATCGCTCCACGTACACAAGCCGTGCAGGCCTCATCACGTCGTGAAAAGCCCTTTGGGCTCTCGAGAGGCGTGGGGAAATTTGTTCCCCACATACAAAAAATATCAAACGCCGGGCCCTTTTTTGAGGAATGTCCCATTTTAGCCGTGAAGAGACGCGACGCCCGCTGTTCGTGTGGATCAGGGGTGAGCGTCATGGCACAAGGAGCAAGCAATATGGCGTCATCATTTAACAAAACGATTATCATTGGGCGTCTTGGACGAGATCCCGAGGTCAGGCAGGGAGAGAAGACGGAATTTGCCAATTTCAGTTTGTGTCATTCGTCGACGCGTGACGGCAAGGAAGTCGTGCAGTGGCACAATATCGTGGCTTTTGGCAAACAGGCGCAGATTTGCAGCAAATATCTTCGCAAGGGAGATCTGTGCTGTGTAGAAGGACACATCGATGCACGGTCTTATGAAAAGAATGGCGAGCGTCGCACGGCACATTCCATCGTACTGGAACGGGTCACTTTCTTGTCGCCGCAACGCCGCCACGAATCGGTAAAAGAGAGTCGTTTGACGGCAAATGATTTTGAAGAGGCTTTTCCGTACTGATTTTTTTTTGTGTGGGGGGACCAGTCCCCCCACACCCCCCGAATTGCGAAAGGGCCGTGCGGCGATGCCGCACGGCCCTTTCGCAATTCATGAGGTGGTGAGGCTTGGTGTTGTCATTTTTGCCTTGGCTTTTTGTGGGTTTGGGGTGGGCGTTTCGTGTTTGGCTGAGCCTTTATGTGGGTTTTGGTGAGGGCTTTTTGTTTTTG
>CAMCLY010000060.1 GCA_945875805.1 uncultured Myxococcales bacterium
GGGGACTTCGTCCCCCCACAAAAAAACTCAGAGGGACTTCGTCCCCCCACAAAAAACTGGAAAATGTCCCGATGTTGAATTTTGGCATTTAATGCGGTAAAGCGCGCTCAATTTTTTGCCAGTTCCCAGTTTTTGGGATCACGCATGCAGGAATCATTCAATGACAAAATCACTCATTATCCTCGAATCCCCCAATAAAATTAAAGCTTACCAGAGCTTCCTGGGCGACGATTTCAAGGTCATAGCCAGCAGTGGGCACATCAAGGATTTGCCCTCAAAATCGCTGGGTATTGACATTCAGAACGGATTTGAACCCCAGTATGTGGCGATCCAAAAAAAATCCCGCGAAATCGCCGAAATTCGCAAATGTGCCAGTGAAGCCGACGTCGTCTACCTCGCCACCGACCCCGACCGCGAAGGCGAAGCCATCGCCTATCACATCGCAGAGATCATCAAATCGTCGAAAAACTGCCCCAAAATTTTGCGCATTCTGCCCCAGGAAATCAGCAAAAAGGCGATTCTCAACGAAATCGCCCATCCCACGCAAATCGACAAAAATAAGTACGACAGCCAGCAGGCGAGGCGCGTGCTTGACCGACTCGTGGGATACCAGATAAGCCCGATTTTATGGGACAAGGTGCGACGAGGACTGTCGGCGGGACGCGTGCAATCCGTCGCCGTCAGACTCATCGTCGACCGTGAAAACGCCATCCGGAATTACAAAAAGATCGAGTACTGGAAGATCCAGGCCCAACTGGCGTCGTCTCAAAACGCCACGATCCAGGCCAATCTGGTGCGCGACGGCAAACAGACCCTCTACTCCGATGCCTCTTCGGTCGAAAAATACAACCCCAAAGGCGTCATTGCCTCTCAGGAGCAGGCTCAGGCATACGTGGATCGCTCCAAAGCCGCCCCATTTGTCGTCTCCAACATCGAAAAAGAACGGCGAGAATCCCGCACCAACCCTCCATTTTCGACGGCAGACCTCCTGCGATGTGCCTCAAGCCAGCTCGGCTTTTCCTCCAAGACCACGTCGAGTCTCGCACAAAAACTCTTTGAGAGCATCAATCTGGCCGACGGCCCGGTCGGGCTCATCACGTATATCCGTACGGACTCCGTCCGCGTCTCCGACGAAGCCATGGCGGCATGCCGCGAATTTATCGCCGACGCTTATGGAAACGAATACCTGCCGGCAAAACCCATCCATCACGAAGCCGCCGCCGAAGCTGCAAGCCGTAAAAAAGGGGCCGTCAAAATCCAGGACGCCCACGAGGCCATCCGACCCACCGACGTCCGACGTACCCCGGAGGCCATGAAAAAATACCTCACCCGCGATCAGTACAAACTCTATGACCTGATTTGGAGGCGTTTCGTCGCCTCCCAAATGGCCCCAGCCCTCGCCGACGTCACCACCATCCTCATTCAAAACGGCGACCTCACCTACCGCGTCTCCGGATCCGTCCCCAAATTCCAAGGCTACAAACGCGCCCTCTTGCGCGACGACAGAGACGAGGCCGACAACCCCGAACTCCAGCTTCCCGAACTCCACGAAGGCGAAATCCTCCACTGCCAGAACATCGAAAAATCCCAGCTCTTCACACAGCCGCCCAAACGATACACCGAGGCATCCTTCATCAAGGAACTCAAGGACCGCGGCATCGGACGCCCCTCCACCATTACCACCACCGTCGTCAACATCCAGCAAAAGGGATACGTCGAAAAAGTCAAAGACACCTTCCACCCCACCGAGCTGGGCGAACTCGTCACCGAACTCCTCATCAAAAGTTTCCCCGACATCCTCGAAATCGAATACACCAAAGACATGGAGGACAAACTCGAGATCATCGCCGCCGGCGAACAGTCGTGGAGACAAATCCTGGCTGAGTTCTACACCCCGTTTGAAAAAGCCCTTCAGGCCGCCAACGAGTCCATGAGAAACGTCAAACGCGAGTCCGAAGAGACAAACCTCGTCTGCGACAAATGCGGCTCCCCCATGATCATCAAATGGGGCAAAAACGGACACTTCCTGGCATGCTCCAACTATCCAAGCTGCAAAAACACCATGGATTTCGTCCGAAATCCCGACGGAACCATCCAGGCTCAGCAAAAAGTCGTCGAAATCGCCGGCACCTGCCCCGACTGCGGAAAACCCCTCGTCGTCAAAAACGGCAAATTCGGAAAATTCCTCGCCTGCACCGGTTACCCCGAATGCAAACACACCGAGGCCATCTCCCTCAACGTCACATGCCCACGTGAAGGCTGCCATGGAAAAATCGTCCAGAAACGCTCCAAACGCGGCAAGGTCTTCTACGGCTGCGATCACTATCCCGACTGCGACTTCGTCAGCTGGAACGAACCCACCAGCGAAACCTGCCCCAGCTGCAACGAAGCACGCCTCGAAATCGTCAGGCGCGGCAAAGGCTCACAACTCCTGTGCCCCAAATGCGCCTACAGCAAGCCCCTCGAAAACGACCACGAAAACGCCTAGCCCATGCGCGCCGCTCTCACAACGCCAGCATTCAAGCCATCCTCGACTTGGGTGGGCGCGGGCTATCCGCCTGCGGCGGATACGCCCTGCGCGCGGCGGCTATGGGCTCGAAGCTTGCGCTTCTGCGCGCATACGCCGCCGCTCTGTCCGTGAACGGATACCCTCACGCATCATCCGGCTCCACCACATAGCCTCATCGGCAATGGGTTTTATCCGCATTGCAGGATCCGTCGCAGGGCTCCTCGCCGGATACATAAAAATAATTCCCAAGATTGAACTTGGCACACGTCAGCGTTCGTTCATAAAAATACGTGTAATCGTCTTCTTTGTCGTATTCACCATAACACAACGATTCGGTTTCGCCAGGCTCGTTACACGCGTCTTCTTTGGTCACGCACATGACGGCATTGGCCCCTGGGCCATAAAAATCCGGTGCAATATCGCATTTGGAGCCCACGCTGTATTTATCGCAAGAAACATCGACGACTTTTCCAGTTTCGGCATCGCATGTACGCGCGACCGTATCATTAGAAAAACACCCCTCCGAAAACGTCGCCGGAGAACACGAATCCCCATAAGCAGGAACTCGGCATGATTTGTTTTTGAGCGACGCATTGCAAATCTGGCCATTTTTGCACAACTCACGCGTCACGACGCCATCCTTGCAATACGTATGAATAAGAGGTGTCTCGCACGTCTCAACATAATCGGCACCACACGTCGTGGGCGTATCCTTGCACCCCCCATCGACGCATGTTTCGCCCGAACCGCAAGACGTCGTTTTTTTGACGCCCCCCGCGCACCAGGCGCGCGTGTGCGCATCAATGCAGGTTGCTGGATAATCCTCAGGCGTACATGAATCGGGCGACACAATCCCCTGGCATTTGCCACTCGACGCTATACATATCCCCGATGGACAGGGCGTTTCGACCTCCCTCCCCTGCTCGCAAGAAATGTATCCCGTCAGGCCGTCGTTACAACGCGTCTGAAAATTCGCATCACACGTCTGCGCCTTCACACATGTTCCGCCCTGACACGACTCGCCAGCCTCACACTGCCCTGTCTTCCTAACCCCGGCGTCACACCAAACCCGGGTCTTTCCGTCGAGACACGAGGCGGGCAAACTGGACTCGCTACACGCCTCGACACATTGCGCCTGGCTCACATCACATACGCCAGACGCGCACGGACGCGTCACCACGACGCCATCCTCACACACCGTCACGCCCTTCAAATCCCTCGTACATGCCGACACATACGACGCATCACAGGACGCCTTGTCGTCCCCATCGTCACTGCATGACGCAAGAAGACACGCCACAAGACATGCCACGCTCACGGTTTTCAACATCCAATCCATTTGGGCTCCCACATCAAAAGAAAAAAAATGCCTTCAAAATCCTTTGTATTTTTTACAAAGGGTTGAACCAAACGCCGCCTCCATAGCACGAAATGACAGAGAAATCGCCATTTGTCACCAAAACCCGCAAAATAGCTTCCTCATCCCTCATGAACATGCTTCATCCAAATGACGGGACGCTATTCCATCCAAAAACATGAATTTCAACTTCTTTCATTCCGAAACGCGACTCACGGGAAGCAATGAGGCGCTATTCCATCCAAAAACATGAATTTCAACTTCTTTCATTCCGAAACGCGACTCACGGGGAGCAATGAGGCGCTATTCCATCCATCCAAAAACATGAATTTCAACTTCTTATAAAATGATGTCGAAAATCATGTCATTCAAAATGTATATACACATATCGCCTTGATAAAGCATGAAAAACTCAAGTTAAAAACACTGTGTCGATAATTTAATATATACAATCCTTCTTTTTTACAAAACAATCTTACCCCCCATCACACATGACGACAGACCGACAACACTTCATAAACACCACCCAAAGTCCGCTACCCAAGACCACAGCTTCATCTCAAAATCCCCAAAGCCCCGTCCATCCCCCGGAGCTCATCACCTCATGGGATGTGCCCACTTCGCACGTCTCGGTAGAACGTGTGGGGACATAGTCCCCACACAAAAAAAAGAACTGTCGCCCATTCCGGGCGGGAAGTGTGCTAGAAGCGGCGCGTCCGCCCCGTCACCGACGGGGCATTTTTTGCGTTCGTGTCCGAGAGGACATCATTTAAACAAGGAAAACCATGTCAAACGAAATCCAAGCCCCCGTCGATGTGGCCATGCCACCGGCATCGGCAGTCAAAACTGAATCCGGCATCGCACGCGTCATGCTCAAAGAAAACCCCGATGGCGCCCGCATTCGCCCCGATGACTGGATCATGGTCCATTACACGGGATGGACAACCGACGGAAAAATGTTTGATTCGAGCAAGATTTCCGGAAAACCGGCGGTTTTCCCCATTGAACAGCTCATCCCGGGGATGCGTGAAGCCCTCCAGCTTGGACGCGAAGGCGACGCCATGAGGGTGTGGATCCCGGAAGAACTCGCCTACAAGGGCGTCCCAGGTGCCCCTCAGGGCACGCTGGTGTTTGAGTTTGAAATCATACAGCGCGTCACGCCGGAAGTCCCACCGCTCACCCCGACGCCCGAAGCCATTGCCCTCCATGACAGTCTGGCCTACCAGATTTTGTCCGAAAACCCCGACGCCGAACGCATTCTCCCAAGCGACACGGTGACGCTGGACTTTATTGCCTGGAAAGCGTCGGGCGAGCGTTTCCATTCCTCACTCGAAGCGGGTGAACCCCTGATCGCACCAGTCCATGCCCTGTTCCCAGGGTTTCGCGATGTGCTCGTTCACGCCCATGAAGGCGACATTGTCGTGATTTGGGTTCCACAGGCTCTGGGCATCTGCCCGTCGGGCGATCCGATTTCGGGCGACCTGGTGTTCAGCCTGGAGATTTCGAGTGTCAAGCACCAGACGCCGGGACTCGAAGCCCCAGAGGATGTGGCGGTTCCCCCTGATGATGCCCAGAAAACAGCCTCCGGACTCGCGTACAAATGCCTCAGCAAGGGAGAGGGAGACGAGCATCCCACGGCGAGTTCAAGGGTTCGCGTCCATTATACGGGGTGGACGTCGGACGGAGAGATGTTCGACTCGTCGGTCGAACGCGGGGAGCCCGCAGAATTTGGGCTCAATCAGGTCATTGCCGGATGGACGGAAGGCGTCCAGCTGATGGCGGTCGGGGACAAATACCGGTTCTGGATTCCCGAAAATCTGGCCTACCGCGGAATGCCCGGGGCCCCGGCCGGACAACTGACGTTTGATGTCGAACTCATCGCCGTCATTTAACCCTCGGATCGCAACAATAAAAAACGAACTTCTGTCGAAATATACAAAAAAAAGCGGCGCGTAGTTGCCCGGAGGCAACCAGCGCCGCGCGCAGGGCGTATCTGCCCAGGGGCAGATAGCCCGCGCCCATCACACACACCAATCCCAATTGACTAATTTCTATAAATCGCCTTTGTACAATATTCTATGATATGGAATAGAACGCGAGACAGTGATAGACAAGCATAAAATGCGCAATCGTTCCAAGAACGATAAATACATGAAATATTTCGTGGCATCCAAACCGGGGATTGTGGCGTCCTGGCCATTTGAGCGCATACAATACGCCGCCGATAGTATACAAAATACCGCCTGCAAACATCCACAAAATGGGCGTCCATCCCGCCTGCTGATAAATAAACGGCAGGGCAATGACGCACAACCAGCCCAGCGCAATATATACTGACGCGGTCACCTTGCGAGGCGCATTGATCCAAAGACAGGACATGGCGCCGCCAGCGATGGCAAGTATCCATATAATGGCAAGAAGTGTATATCCCAACGGACCGTTTAATATGGTCATACACAAAGGCGTATAGGTTCCTGCAATCAACAGATACACGGCAGTATGATCGACTTTTCGCAACAATATACGCCCGGTTACGCCCACGCGGACGCTATGATATAATGTACTCGCGGTATACAGGCCGACCATGCTCGCCCCAAATACGGCAAAACTGGCAATGCGCACGGCATCCTGAACAGGAACTGTTTTGATGAGCAAAAATACCGTCCCAACCATGGCGAGCAGAATACCCACGCCATGCGTAATGGCAGACCAAAGCCTGAGGCCGTCAAAAGGCGTGCGCCCCGCCTCAAAGGGACGTCGGGAATGCGACGATGTCTTTTCATATACATTTGAAGTCACGGAACTTTCCATACTGACCTCCAATAATCATAAATAACCCGCGCACAAAACACGCGACACCTCAAAAACTACTCGACAGACGTCATGAAGTTGTCACGAACAAAGGTTTTTGAAAAACTTTTGGACAACAGACTGTACCAGAACATCACACAGATTCAAACTGAACGATCTTATGACGGGAATAATTTCACATACTCGCGACGTTTCCATTGTCGGTAGCGGTTTATGCCACATTTTTCGCACGGTCATCCAGGAGGCAAAAATAAAAAGGTAAAAAACAGGTGACTTCCAGACGCAGTGTTTAAGGTGAGCCCTGCGTCAAAAAATGCTTTTCTGACGCGCCATGCGCGAACAATTCGCAGGGAGGAAATGATGAAAATCGTGGTTTATGATACAAAACAATACGACAAGGCTTTTTTTGAAGAAGAAAATGCAAAATATGGATTTGACATCAAATATCTCGAAAGCAAACTGACCCCCGACACGGCACGCCTGGCCTCGGGATATGATGCCGTATGCGCGTTTGTCAACGACGACATCGGGGCGGCGACGATCGACGCGCTCGTGGACGCCGGCGTGCGCGCCATTGCCATGCGATGCGCGGGATACAACAATGTCGATATGAAACACGCCTTCGGGAAAATCCACATCGTCAGAGTGCCAAGATATTCCCCTTATGCCGTCGCCGAACACGCCATGGCATTGCTGATGACCTTAAACCGAAAAACACACCGCGCCTATCTGCGCACACGAGACGGAAACTTTTCTCTCAACGGACTGCTCGGGTTCGATCTCCATGGCAAAACCGCCGGAATCATTGGAACCGGACAAATCGGACGATGTTTCATGGATATCTGCCGGGGCTTCGGAATGCGCGTCATCGCTTATGATCCGTACCCAATGGATGACGGACGCACGGAATACGTCGACCTACAGACGCTCCTTTCCCAATCGGACATCATCTCCCTGCACTGCCCGCTGACCCCTCAGACACACCATATCCTCGACGAATCCGCACTTTCTGCCATCAAGCCCGGCGCCATCATTATCAACACCTCGCGCGGCGCCCTCATCGACACGGCCGCCCTCATCGAGTATCTCAAAAACGGACGACTCGGCGGGGCCGCACTCGACGTCTATGAAGAAGAATCTGACCTCTTCTTTGAGGACTGTTCCAATCAGGTGATTCAGGACGATCAGCTCGCCAGACTCCTCTCCTTTAATCACGTCGTCCTCACCTCACACCAGGCGTTCTTTACTCGCGAGGCACTCGCCAAAATCGCCGAGGTGACGTTTGCAAACCTCAAGGCCATCGCCGACCACTCGCCCCTCGAAAACGAAATCTGTTACCAGTGCGATCAAAAAGGCGCACAATGTCCCAAAAAACACGGACGCCCCTGTTTCTGACCCGTCGGAAAACTTTTTTTCTCACATATAGGAGCATTTTTCACACGTCACAGAACATTTTTCTCGCGCCCAGGAGTACAGAAAATGACAAAGTATATCATCGTAGGCGGCGTCGCTGGCGGCGCCACGGCGGCAGCTCGATTGCGTCGTTTGGACGAACACGCCGACATCATTCTATTGGAACGAACCTCACACGTCTCCTTTGCCAACTGCGGACTTCCCTATTATGTCGGCGGGGAGATTCAAACCCAGTCACAACTTTTGATCCAGACGCCGCAGGGCATGAGACAGCGTTTTAATATCGACGTCCGGGTCGACAGCGAGGTGCTGTCGATCGACTGCACAAAAAAATGCGTCGCCGTGCGACATCGCGAAAACGTGGAAGACCTCCATTACGACAAACTCCTCCTGGCCCCCGGAGCACGCCCAGTCCGTCCAAAACTCCCCGGCATCGACGATCCCCGCATTCTCACCCTGCGCCACATCGAAGATGTCGAAAAAATCCGTGCCTCCATCGGCGTTTCAGACCGCAATGCCCTGAAGGTGGCTGTCGTCGGTGGGGGATTTATCGGCGTGGAAATGGCCGAAAATCTCAAAGCCACGGGCGCCCGCGTCACGCTTCTCGAAGCCGGACCACAGATTCTGGCCCCATTTGACGAAGACATCGCCGCATTTGCCGAATACACCCTCCTCTCCCACGACATCGACGTGAAATTTGAACACGCCGTCTCCGCCTTTGAACCGCTCGACGACGTCATCCGCATCCGCCTTAGCGACCATTCCTGCGTCGATGCCCATGTCGTCATCCTCGCCATCGGCGTCACTCCGGATACGGAATTTCTGCGCCAGAGCGCGGTTCAGCTCGACGAAAAAGGATTCATCCTCGTCGACGAGGAAATGAAAACAAGCGCACCCGACGTCTTTGCCGTCGGCGATGCCGTCCGCCTGTTCCGTTTCGACGATCGCCGGCCCATGTCCCTGGCCCTCGCCGGCCCCGCCAATCACCAAGGACGATGTGCCGCCGACAACATGACCGGACTGCACGTCAAACAAAATGGACTCAGCGGCGCCTGTATCGTCAAAATCTTCGATCAGACGGCCGCCGCAGTCGGCCTCAACGAAAAAACTTTGCACAGGGAAGAACGGCCTTACCACACCGTCATCGCCCATCCGCTCTCCCACGCCGGTTATTACCCCGGCGCCAGACAAATGGTGCTCAAACTGATTTTTGACACCCACGGAAAAATTCTCGGTGCGCAGGCCATAGGCCCGGAAGGCGTCGACAAACGCATCGACGTGCTCTCGGCCATGATTCGTATGGGCGCAACCATCGACAATCTGACCGATCTCGAACTCTGTTATGCCCCGCCCTACAGTTCCGCCAAAGATCCCGTCAACATGATCGGATATATGGCCGAAAATATCTGTCGCGGCATGTCCCATCCCATCCGGTGTCATGAATGGCGAACAGCCGTGGCACAGGGCGCACAACTCGTCGATGTACGCACAAAAAACGAATATGAACGCGGACATCTCGACGGCGCCGTCAACATTCCCCTCGATGAAATACGAAACCATCTGGACCGCTTCGACAAAGCCGTGCCCGTCATTCTCTATTGTCAGGTCGGACTCCGAGGCTACTACGCAGAACGCATCCTCGCCCAACTTGGATATCAGGTCAGAAATCTCGTCGGAGGATATCGCCTGGCATCCATGGTCGAATACATGCAAAACTATAAAAAAAGGTAAATATCGCTTTTTCTTGGGAGGGGGAAGCCTCCCCCTGAGCGGCTATGTGCTCAGGCCTTCGGCCTTGCGCGCATACGCCGCTACCCCCTCTGTCATGCTCCATTCAGGTTTTCCAATATTATCTATTATTTATCCGCACTTTAATACGTGTACACTCCACTTCATGCCCTTCATACAAAAGACGAGTTCTCTCTTGAAGAATGAAACTAAGCGCTTTACATAAAATGACTGAATCACAGCGTCCATTTTTTACCAGACGTTGGAAATTGTCGTTTTAATTCCCGCATTGCCCTATATTATGATGCGTTCAAACGCGTCAGGACGAACATTCGGCCTGACGTCTTTACCTCTGGGGCCACGATGTCGGATGCAAAAATCACAAACAAAACCGAAAATTCCACCAACCAACTCGGCGCAGACCATTTTCAAGAAGAATTGAATGCACAACAGCGCGCCGCTGTCACGTTCACAGGAAAACACCTGCTCGTCCTGGCCGGAGCCGGGACGGGGAAAACGCGCACCCTCGTGGCCAGGGCACAATACCTTATACAAAATGGAACCCCTCCGCACCGCATCGTCGTGCTTTCCTTTACGCGCAAATCGGCTATGGAAATCGTCTCGCGCATTCGTACAGGATGCGCCACGCGCACCTTTGAAGGACTCAAAGGACAAACCTTCCATTCCTGGTGTATGGAACTCATCAAAAATAATCCAGACATATTTATACAATCCGGCTACTCCCTCCTCGACGAAGACGATACCAATCATTGTTTTAAAATGGCCACGGCAAACGCCGCCCCAAAAAACCGGGCCATCACCCCAAAAGAAGTTGCAGAAATCTATTCTTATGGCATGAACACCCGAAAACCCCTTTCTGAAGTGATAAAAGAACGTTACCGACTCTGCCACCCAAACGCCAATCTCGATGAACTCGTCTCCCGTGACAAACCCATCTATGAAACCATCATTCAGAATTATATCAAATATAAACGGGAACATCATTATATGGACTACGACGACTTGCTGAGCATTGTCGCCTTTGGTCTCAAAAAAAATGAAGACGCCCGCCAGTATATCGCCACACAATACGATCATATTCTCATCGACGAAATGCAGGACACCAACGCATTACAATATATCCTGCTCAAAAACTTCACCGATACCTGCCACCTGTTTTGCGTCGGAGATGACGCTCAGGCCCTCTACGGGTTCCGGGGCGCCGATTTTAACGCCATCCACCACTTCACCGACATCATCCCAGAATCCCGTGTCACCAGAATCACCCAAAATTATCGCTCCACCCAGGAAATTCTCGACCTGGCCAATTGGCTGCTCCGTCAGTCACCCCTCCACTACGACAAAGACCTCTCCGCCGTTCGCGGACACGGCGACAAACCCAACATCATTCACACCTTCAGCGACTGGGAAGAAGCCAACCTCATCACAGACCACATCATCGAATCCGTCACCCAAAACGGGAAGACCTTTGCCCAGCACATGGTCTTGGCCAGATCGTGTTATGCTCTCAAAAAAGTTGAGGGGTGCTGCATCCGAAAAGCCATTCCATACACCCTGTTCGGCGGCATACAGTTTATGCAGTCCAAACACATTCGCGATGTACTCGCCGCCCTCAAAGTCGTCGCCAATCCTCGCGACGACCTCTCATGGATGCGATTCCTCATGCTCTTTAAAGGAATAGGACAGGTCACCGCCTCTCGACTCACCACCCAAATCACCGAACTCGACGCGTTCGAGGCCATTCTCAATACCATCCAAAAAAGCCCCATCGACAAAACCTCCATACTCGCGCTCAGTCATGTCTGCCAATTGCGCAATGATCCACAAAATGCCATCCAGCAGGTCGTGTCCGATTTGGAGAATACCCTGAGCTCCAACTACAAATCCGAATGGACATGGCGAAAAAAGGATTTCCCCATCCTGGAAGACATCGCTGCAAAATCACACTCTATCGAAGAATTTGTCGCCGAATACACAATGACGCCCGTGCTTGAACAAATCCTCAAATCGCCAGAAACCGGCTCCGACGATCGCGTCATCCTGACGACCATCCATTCTGCAAAAGGCCTGGAAGCCGACGAATGTCACATATTAAACGTGTCTCCAACCGCATGGCCTGACGCCCGCGCGCTCGCGGCCGGACACGAACAGGTCGAAGAAGAACGACGATGCCTCTACGTCGCCATCACGCGAGCCCGCGATCAGCTCACCCTCTACCGTTCCGAATCCGCACTGCACGCCACAAACCCACGCCCGCTCAGCCCAAAAATCCCTCCACATGCCCGAAAAAAACTCGAACAAAAACACAATATAAACACCCCATCCCCATACTTCCTCAACGATCTGCCAACCCACCTCGTCCACATGGACGTTTCACCCGCCACACCACGCCATGCTCCACAACCCTTCCAGGGAAACCCCATCCTCGACCTCGATGATTTCGACTTCAGTTAGCCTCCATCCTTTTATGATGACATGTGGTCACATGTAGGCATAGGATACACCACCGTTCGGATTCGCCCAACTGTACAGAGATATCCGCAGGAGATGAGACCGTGATTAAAATTAGAAATTTCAAAGAAATTCCATACGAGGAACTCGAAGTCCTCAACCTTGAAGCCAAAGCCGACGTCCAAAACCACGTCCCCGACGACGTTCTGTGCGAAAAATATTTGCGATACCTCCACGACGAGAACCAGCTCAAAGCCGTCACGGTCTGTTTTTCAGACCTCGAAGGCCGTTTTCACATGCTCGATTACGACAAGAAGTTTCTCGAAAAAAACTACGACAATCTGACGTTTGACGGTTCCTCGATCCACGGTTTTTCGGCTCAACGCGAATCGGATTTGTGCCTGTCTATCGACTGGGGCAGTCTGCGCTGGTTGCCCAGTGACATCTTTGGCCCCGGAAAAGTGATGATCTTCGGTCTCGTCCGCGGCGTCGACGGCAATCCGTATCCCGGCGACATCCGAAGTGCCCTCAAAACGTACAGCGCAGACCTCTACCGGCGCGGTCTCGTCCCAAACGTCGCCTTTGAAGTCGAAGGGTTCCTGTTCAAGGGCATTGATGCCGAACAAACTTTTGAAGCCGACGTCGGTTTCCAGTACGTCTCCGACGGCGGATATTTCCACACCCTGCCCAACACCCCACTCAAACAGTTTATCGATCACTTTGCCGAAGCCCAGCGCGCCCTCGGGTTCGAAAATGAAAAAGATCATCCCGAGGTCGCCCCGTCACAGTTCGAACTCAACTACCGGTGCGCCGAAGCCCTTACGGCCTGCGATCAGGTCCAACTATACAAACTCCTCGCCCGCCAAATCGCAGCCATGAATGGACTCACCGCATGTTTCCTCCCCAAACCCATGATGAAAGTCAACGGCTCGGGAATGCACGCCAATCTCTCCATCACCCATGACGGCAAAAACCTCATGTATGACCCCGACGGGCCCGGCCATCTTTCCCAATTTGGATGGCAGTCCGTCGACCGCGTCCTCTATCACGCCCGCGACCTCTGCCTCATTGCCAACAGCTCCGTCAACAGTTACCGACGTCTCGACCCCAACTTCGAAGCCCCCAATGCCATTCGCGTCTCCACCAACGACCGCACGGCCATCATCAGACTCCCCAAGGGCAGCGAAAAAACATCCCGTTTCGAGCTTCGCGCCGTCGCCCCCGACGCCAACCCATACCTCCTCATCCACGTCCTCCTCCACCTCATGCTCGACGACGACATCCCCAAAATTTCCCCCCAACAGCGCGACGACGAATCCAACCAACTCCCCGGCAACATCTATGACGCCATTCACGATTTCGAAAATTCCGAAGCCATGCGCCGCATCCTGGGAAACGAAAACCACGCCAAATTTGCATCGCTCAAAAAACTCGTCGCAAACCGATCCCCGCTCGACCTGGGAAACCGGATCAAACGCGGTGAAATCGTGTTCCACCACGAGGTGACCAACCAGATGCTATGGACGGATTTCTAACCCGTTTTGCACACATGAATGGTTTCGATTTTTCGAGGAGCTCGCTTCCGGCCACCGGCCGGTACGCGGGCTTTTTCGGGCTATGTCCCCGGCCTCGGCCGACGGACATACGCCCTTTGGGCGGCGGCTATGTCGCCGCGCATACCGCGGGCTTCCATACGCCGCCGCCTGCGCTTCCACACCACGTCAGGCATTACCCCTCGATGATTGCCCTGCCCACCACGACATCGCCGTCATAAAACGCAATAACCTGGCCCGGCGTCACCGCATGCACCGCCGCATCAAATTGAACCTCCACGCGCTCGCCATCGCGTTTTACACGACATCCCACCGGCTGACTGCGATAGCGAATCTGACCCTCCAATCCTTCAGGAAGCGAATCCGTATGCCAAACCGCACGCGAGGCACGAAGCTCCCGACTGTCCAGATCGCGCACGTTCGTCGTCACTTCGATATCGCGTTCGCCAATCGATTTGACAAGCGTCGCTTTCGTCGGAACCAAATTTCCCAGCCCATGACGCTGCCCCACCGTATACCGATGAATTCCAAGATGCGGCGCCAAAATGCGCCCGTTCATCGTAAAATTGCCGATCACAGGTCGACCGTCAAAACTGTGACAAAGCGTTTCGGCAAACGTCTCTCCCGGTCGCGTGATGCAGACATTCTGGCTGTCCGGCGTTTGTGCGGCGGGAAGACCATACTCTGCGGCAAGCACGCGCACTCGCGTCTTTTCTAGCGAACCAAGCGGAAACAGAACGCGCGACACCACGTCATTGCTGAGACCCGACAAAAAGTAACTCTGATCCTTGCGGCCATCCACTCCGCGCGCAATCCGCTTCACGCCATGGTAATCGACTATGCGCGCATAATGCCCGGTCGCCATCTTTTCACACCCCAGCGACAGCGCATAGTCCAGAAGTTTCCCAAACTTAATCTGTTCATTGCACTGAACACAGGGGGCCGGTGTGCGAGAGTGTGAGTATTCATGCCAGGCATATTCGAGAACGCTCGCACGAAAGTCATCGCAGACGTCCAGAACATGATGTTCAATACCAAGATATTGCGCAGCGGCCCGGGCTTTTGCGACGGCACTGTCCCCCGCACATACCGTAGCCCCTTCCCCTTCATGCTGCACGCACAACGTCACACCAATCACCTCGTGCCCCGCATCGCACAACATCTTGACCGTCAACGAACTGTCCACACCACCACTCAACGCCACCGCTATTTTCGTCATGTTTTTCCTTCGTCCCTTTATTCTAGGCACAACCGCGCGTAATATTCCGGCCGCCATGCGCAGACTATTTCTGCGCACCGCCAAGGCGACTTATATACCCTTTTCTATAAAAGGAGATTCTGACAAAAATGACCATCGCCGCCAATTACGAAACCATCCAAGGGCGCATCGAGACCGCATGTCGGCGATCCGGACGCTCCCCACAGTCCGTCACACTCGTCGGTGTCACCAAAAAACATCCGGCCCAGGCCATTACCGAAGCCCTGCAAACGACCCCCATCCGACATTTCGGCGAAAACTACGTCACCGAATACGTCAACAAGCGCGAACAACTTGGACCCACTGAGGCCCAATGGCACTTTATCGGACACCTCCAGCGCAACAAAGTTCGCCAGCTCATGGCCTTCCCACCTCTCCTCATCCACTCCGTCGATTCCCCAGAACTCGCCGTACAGATCAACCGCGTCAGTGCCGAAGTCTCCCCAGATGCTCGTCAGGACATCCTCGTGGAATTGCGCATCGGTGACGAAGATTCACCAAAAACAGGCATCAAACCCGAAGATTTGCCCCAACTGGCACAAACCCTCGACGACTGCAGACACCTCCACTGGACCGGACTCATGCTCATCCCGCCCATCGGACATCACCCCGAAGACTCCAGACCCTATTTTCGCCAAATACGCGAACTCCTCGACACCCTCAACCGTCAGAGAACCGAAAAGCTCTCCATCCTTTCATACGGAATGAGCGACGATTTTGAGGTCGCCATCGAAGAAGGCGCTACCCACATCCGCCTTGGCACCTGCATCTTCGGCCCCCGTCAAAACGCATGACGTGGAAACCACCCACACCAAACACGACGCCCCAAGCCTCACCACCTCATGAAATGCGCCCATTAGGGCGCATTTCGGGGGG
>CAMCLY010000061.1 GCA_945875805.1 uncultured Myxococcales bacterium
ACGGCGCCGATTGCGCCAAGGCCGAGGAATGCAAGTCCGGCGTCTGCACCGATGGTAAATGCGTTGCCGCGTCCAGCGACGACAAGAAAGACGACGGCGCCGATTGCGCCAAGGCCGAGGAATGCAAGTCCGGCGTCTGCACCGATGGCAAATGCGTTGCCGCGTCCGAAGAAGATCCCTGCAAGGACAAAAACGAAGGCGACGAATGCGCTGAAAATTCCTACTGCATCGAAGGGGTGTGCACCCTCGTCGAGGGGTGTAAGTCCGACGACGATTGCACCAGCGAATATCCCACCTGCGACACCGAAAAGAAACTTTGCTATAAACTCGATGCCGACTACGAAATCAACTGTGAACACCCCGATGACAAAACCATCGCCTACCTGGCCAAACGCATCTATTCAGACGATTCGGATTTCATCGAGTCACAGGTTTGTGAAGGAGAAACGCCTGTCTGCAAACCTGGCGTAGGATGTGCGGCCGAAGATCCTGACACCATCGAATGTAATGAAACCATGGCTTGTGCCGATCCTACCAAAGTTTGCGTCGACAACAAATGTGTGGAAAATACTACTGATTTGGAGTGCAACGACACCGACAAACTTTGCGCAGGCGAAGGCAAGGTGTGCGCAGCGGGCAAATGCATTGACAAACCTGTCGAAGCGGCTGCATGCGATGATAAATTTGTCAGTGTTTGCGAAGGCTCAAAGAATGTTCTCATTTGCAAAGATGGCAAAGTTGCCAAAATGAACTGTGCCAGCGGAATGTCGTGTTGGGTTGGTCCTGACGGCCAAGCCAGTTGCTTCGACACCTGTGGCGGCGATCTCAAATTAGGTGATGTCGAATATCGAGATTGTGACGCCAAAACGAATGAAGCTTACAACTATATTTGCACTAAAGATTTCTATGACAATGCCATTATTTCTGTCGAAAATGTGACGGCATGCGGTGACAAGATCTGCGATGCCACCGGCACTTCGGCTGTGTGCAAATAAGGTTTTTCTTTCCTATACATCTCAAAAAGCACACCCTCGGGTGTGCTTTTTTTATTTGCTCATGTGCGCCTGAGCTTTAGTTTTTGAGGAATTGCGCCATCTGTAGTATAATCGTATCCCGTGGGTTGGCGCGTCACTGACGCGTTTTTTTATATCTTTTTGGGACAATCCGATGGCGCGCATCGTTCTCGTAGAAGATGAAATCAACGTCCTGCAGATGACAAAACTCATGCTGACTCGCGCGAGTCATGAAGTGCGTGGGTTTTCGAGTGGTCAGGAAGCCATGGCGTATATTTCTGCCCAGCCTGGGGAAATTGACGTCGTCCTGACCGACTATCGTCTTACGGATTCGACAGGACTCGATGTGTTGCATGCCGTCAAGCGCGCGGATCCGGGCATTCAGGTGCTCCTTGTCACCGCGTATGCGACGACGGCGACGGCCATTGAGGCCATGCGCGGCGGCGCCTTTGATTACGTCGAAAAGCCGTTCAAACGCGACGAAATCTTGGCCCTCGTCGCCAAGGCGCATGCGCGACGCATTACCCTTTTGGGGTCGCCCTCTCCAGCCAACGGGGCCGAAACCGAGGGCCTGCCCAACTTCATCGGTGAGTCCGACGCCATGAAGGAAGTGATGAGCCTTGTCACTCGCGTGGCACCCACCAAAGCCAACATTCTCATCACCGGGGAATCCGGTACTGGAAAGGAAGTCGTCGCGCGCGCCATTCACCAGCTGAGCGGAGCGACGGGACCGTTTGTAGCCGTCAACTGTGGGGCCATTCCGGAAGCCTTGCTGGAGAGCGAGTTTTTTGGTCATGCGCGCGGCGCATTTACTGGCGCGGTGCGTGACAAGGTCGGGTTTTTTCAGGCCGCCGCGCAGGGGTCTATCTTCCTCGACGAAATCGGCGAGTTGCCCATGCCTATGCAGGTCAAACTGCTGCGCGTCATACAGGAAAAGAAGTCGCAACGCGTCGGGGATGTGCGCGAGGAACCGGTGACCGCGCGGATCATTGCGGCCACCAACCGCGATTTGCGCGCCGAAGTCGATGCGCATCGTTTTCGGGAGGACCTTTTTTTTCGTCTCAACGTCATTCAAATCAGTCTGCCGCCGTTGCGCGAACGGCGCGACGACATACCGCGTCTCATTCGCTATTTTTTGGGCAAGTTTAACGACGAACTGGGCAAGCGCATCACGTCTGTGTCGCGGGAGGTGCTCGATGTGCTCATGGCGTACGATTATCGCGGCAACGTGCGAGAACTCGAAAACATCCTTGAACATGCGACGACGTTGGAGCTTGGGCCGGAAATCTCGCGTTCGTCGCTTCCTGCGTACTTGAGAAACGACGCGCCTCAGATGGCGCGTGTTTCGTCGGATTCGCAGTGGCGGCGCGTGGACCGCTCGGAATGGACTGTGCCTGAAATGGGGGATGACGGCGTGGAACTCGAGGGGATTGTCGAGGATGTGGAGCGTTCGCTTATCGAACAGTCGTTAGAACGGACCCAGGGGAACAAGACCGAAGCCGCCCGTCTTTTGGGGATTACGTTCAGAAGCCTGCGCTATCGTCTCAAAAAATACGGGTTAGAATAAGGCGCCGGGCGTATTGAGGGACGAAATAGCCCGGCGCGCCGCGCGTATCGTCAGATAGCGCGGTGGCCGCAGCGCGTATGGCCCGGAGGGGCCATAGCGCGGCCCCCAAAAAAGGCATTACTTTTTGACGTCGAGGCAGTCGATGTAGGTTTTGAGGGCTGCCTGAAGATTGGCTCGGGCGTAGTGGAGTCGGCTCATGACGGTGCCGATTTGGATGTCGAGGACGGCGGCGATTTCCTCGTAGGAGAGGCCGTCGATTTCGCGCAGGGTGATGATGGTGCGCTGTTTTTCGGAGAGGGAGTCCATGGCGGCGGCGATTTGGGCGCGCAGTTCGGAGCGCTCGGCGGAGCGTTCGGGATCGATGCCGAGACTTGGGGCCAGGGGAATGTCGCTCGTCGTGTAATTGAGCTGAAATTCGTGGTCGAACTCGACCTCGGAGGCCGTGCGTTTGCGGCGGTAACGGTCGATGGCGAGGTTGTGGGCGATGCGATAAACCCAGGTAAAAAAGTGCGAATTGGGCTGATATTTGTCGATGTTGTTGTAGAGGCGGACAAAGACCTCCTGGGTGACTTCGAGGGCGTCCTGTTGATTTCGCAGGACACCGTAGGCGACACCGATGATACGGTCTTTGTAGCGCCAGTATAACTGTTCAAACGCCTCCCGGTTGCCGTTCTGGATTTGCAGGACGAGTTGCTCGTCGGTGAGAGAGTCCATAAAAAGTGCCGCCTAGTAACCGACAGGCAGAGTGACGCGTTTGACGGTGCCGCCGAACGGACGGAATTTGAGGGACGATACCGTGGAGATGAGGCAATCGTTGAGTTCGCCGCTTGTCGTGGTGCTGAACGAGCGCGTCGTGCCGTTCTGCTGGATGACGAATTTGATTTTGACCTCCATCTTTCGACCGCCGGCGTATTTCTGGAAGCAGGCGGACTGTCGGCGGTACATGCTCGGGCTCATGAGTTGTTCTTCGATTTCCCAGTCGGCCAGGGGTTCGAGTTCTTTGCCCTCGGCATCGGTGCCAAAGACGATGACGTCCATTTCGTCTTCGGGGGAACCGGGGGCCTTTTTGCCGGGCGCGGAACGTCTGGAGGCGTATTTTTTGCGGTGTTCGGCTTCCCATGCGGCCATGGCCGCGTCGATTTCGGCCTGGGAGGCGTTGGGATCGAACAGGGCTTTGGCGCGGGATTCATCGACATGAAGCGAGAATTCTTCGATTTTGGGGGCCTCAAACTGGCGTTCAAATGCGGGAAATGCCTCGGTCATGTTGAGCGGTTTGGGATCGGGCATCAGTGCCAAAATGACGATGGGAATGAGCACTGCCGCCAGCACGCCAAGAATGATGGTCACCAGGGTCGAGACGCCGACGGCGGCTTTGCGTTTTTGCTTTTTGAGCTGTTCCTGGGATCGGATGAGGCGGTTTTGATTGCGTGTTGGGATAAATTCCTGAATTTCCTTCTGAAATTCTTCGACAGATCCGAGGTTTTGGCGTTTTTTTGTCTGAGTATTGAGGATGCCCGTCGATTCGTCGATCTCGTCATCGTAGAAGCGTTTCATGATTTCGTCGTGGTCGAACGGGCCGTAATCGATGCCGTCCTTGACGAAGATCCAGACGGAACGCATCACGCGCGGACGCGGGGCGGAGGACGAGGCGTCGAAGAGATCGGGCTTGGGGGCGGCCGTGGCGGGATCGATGGCGGGCAGGTCCGCGCTGACCATCAGGGCGCGCAAATCGTTGACCCCGACGACGATCGACGACAAATCGTTGTCGGCCGGCGCATCGACGGCGACTTTGAGGGCGTCTTTGAACTGAGACAACGAGGGAAAGCGGTCTTCGGGGTCGGGCTTGGCGGCCTGAAAAAGGGCTTCCTTGACCGTCGTCGAGACGCCGGGTATCCGTGCAATGAAGGCTTCGGGTGACCCCGGAAAATCCTTGAGCGAGACGCTGCTGAGGAGTTCCGCAAAAAGCATGGCCATCGAATAGACGTCCGAACGGGGCGACACCATCCCGCCTTCGCGGACTTCGGGCGCAATAAACGGCGTGTTGAAATACGAATCCCGGGCCGTGCCCTCGAGAAAATTGTCCGCCAGATAGGCGCAGATGTAATTGGACACGCGGATGCGCCCCTGGCGCGTCACAAAAATCGCACGGGGGCTCAAGCTTCCAAACGCATACCCCGCCTGATGGATCACCTCCACGCCAAGGCTCATGTGCGCCAAAAAACTGTACGCCACCTTCAGGCCGAGGATTTGCCCGCGTTCGCGCCGCATGGTCAAGTGCGACTCAAGCGTTTCGCCATCGATAAACTCCATGACGATGTACCCCGTCGTTCCGTCGAGGACAAAATCCTTGAGAGAGGCCAGGCTCTTGTGGGTTATTCCGCGTAACTGCTCCACGGCCTTGCGAATCTGCGCAATGCGATCCTCGTCGCACTCAAAGCTGAGCTGTTTGATGAGAAACGATTCGCCGTTCTGGCTGTCTTTGACCAGACACGTCACCCCCAGCTCGCTTTCGCTCATGACGGTGAGGACTTCAAAACGATCGGCGACCACGTCGCCCACGCGGATATTCTGATTCATAAGATCAATGCCCTCGAAAAGGATTGACAGCGCTGCCGACGGGCAGGTCCAGCGCCCAGCGGTCTGACTCGCGGTGAAGCGTCACGGGGATCCTGGTCTCGTCCTGCAAAACAATTTCAACCACGGACTCCGTCTCCGTCTCCGAAACGAGCTCAAACTTGCGATACTCGCGCGTCGACGATACCACATGCCCCGTGCGTATCATGTCCTCGCCACGACGAGGCGGACTCGCATGACGGGCGTTATATTCTGACGCCAGACGGTCGAGTTCCGCCCGCGTCGATGTCCCGAGATATTTCCACACTGACGCGTTATTCTGTGTCTCCACGTCGAGCAGAAAACCCTTCACCACTTCGCGAGGATCGGCGTCTTCATGCGGATCGCCGCCCCCACAGGACGCGCAAAATAACGCGCTCAGCGCAAGCGCCTTCCAAAGTGACATTCTCTGATTTCCCAACATGCCGACCTGCCCGAAACAATACAAATCGCGACGGGTTATCGCACGGCACAAAGAAACCGTCAAGAATCTCGTCATTTGCCGCAAACAAGCCTGCGCAGTCCGTCCTCAAACAACATCTCCGCCTTCGTCGCATCCGAAAGCTGTGTCACTATCCCTATTCCAAACTTGCTGTGACGCACAATATCCCCAACCTGCGGACGTATCCGTATCGAATACGCCTCCCCTTCGGCCCCCTCCGTCAGACGCTGCCATGCCGCCCGGAGATTTTCCGGCGTCGACAAATCCTCGTCACTCAGAAGACTCTGTACCACCGGTTCCGGCGTTTCCTCGCGGATATGCTCGTGATTGCATATCGCACACTTCAGACGATCGACGTTCTCGCCCACCTGCACATGCGGTTCGATGTCCTTGCAGGTCGGACACCATTCCATGATGTCGCCCTCAAGAATCGGCTCCTCAAACCCATCGTCTTCCATCTCGTCGTCCAATGTCTCGTCTTCGCGATTCTCTTCGTCAAGTGAGTCGTCTACCATCCATTTCTCCATTGAAAACAAGCATTTGTCCGCTCCATGCCGTCAAAGCGCGCGCCTTTTTACACAAGGTTCACACAACGTCAACACTTTTGCAGGACGTATTTTGGGGGCCGCGCTATCGGCCATGGGCCGATACGCGCCGTCCGTCGCGCTATCGAAAAAAAAGCGCCCTCTCGGACGCTTCTTTTTCGATACGCGCGCCTTGCCTGACGCGGCCGCATACCACACTCAGGGGCGGAACCATACCCCAACTCCCTCAGTACCCCTTCACCATCACCACGCGAGTGTCTATCCCTATCTCACGCGTGTTCGCCAGGATGAGACCCGTGCAGAATTTTTCCTGGACATCCACCACCAGAATTTCCCCAATCTTGTTCAGAGGCAAATCCGCCGTCGTGTAGTCGCGATCTCCATACGCCTCGTCGATTTCCTCGCGTTCCGGGAAAATGTGCATCTCCACTTCGTGACCCAGAACCCACGAATGCTCGTCCTCGCGCTCGATCTCGCCGTCGCGCAAGTCCTTCTCCTCATCGTCGCGCTTCTTGTTCTCTTCCGCATACTGCGTCCGCGTCTGTTCGCCCTTCGGCAGAAGACCAAGACCCTCGCGCTGTTCAAAAATCAGCCAGCGGTTCCCCTTCGCAACCCCGTCGCTGCTCCCTCTGTTCACAATGACAAACTGCTCACTCGCCAGCTGACTCACCAGATCAATGCTGTCAATCACGCGGCCTTCCAGGCTCTTCTGACTCGGGGTCGATTCCACCGTAAAGACGAGATCGTCCGAAGGAAGAATGAGCATGCCGCGCTCGATTTCGCGTGACGACTGGATGACCTGAGCCGTCGAAAGCGTGTCGTTGCGCGCATCCACGATTTCTATCACGCCCTGGCGGATCAGTTTGTACGCCATGTCGTCGCCGTTCTCATTCTTGACCGCCTTGGACTGGGAAAATACCGTAAATCGCTGGCCATTCGAGATCTTCTTGCGCATCTCGATGTCGACCCAGTCCACCTGAACGTAATCCCCGGGCGCAATCATGTGCTTTTCCTGATCCGAAAATAAAATGTGACCGCGCGTCTCCGGGAGTTTGTCGAGATAAATCCCTGGAACGTTCAGCGACGTCGGCGCCATCTTCGGCCGCGCCATAAACGTCGGACGGGAATCCTGCGGCGCCGTCGTCAGTTCCGCCGCCGACTCGTCGCGGGGTTCAAGGTATATCGTGTCCCCAGGATACAACCAGTGCGGATTCGTCACCTGCGGGTTGTACGACCAGAGCGCAGGCCACATAAGCGGATCCGACAAATACTGGGAACTCAGCGACCAAAGCGTGTCCCCCTCCACCACCTGGTGCGTGCGAGGTTCATATGCCGTAGGGCGAGTGGGCTGAACGGGCTTCACAAGGGACGTGTTCATCCCCTGTACCCGCGCGATGCTCTCAGACGTCGATGCGTTCCCCGACGAGGAACCGCCCTCGGATTCCTGGGCACTCACGGGACTCATCAGGGCAAAACTCCCCACACACATGCCAATGACGATCAGTTTCTTTTGGATCATAGGATTTCTCCGAACCGCCAACGCGGTCTGTTGATATGGAACTCGGCAATTTCCATGCTTACTTTGCCGAAGCATTCCAGGACTCATACTTCTCTTTCCCTATACGCGCCGCTTCAGTCCCAGGAAACGCTTCCATCAGATACCGAAGCATCTCGCGCGCAGAATCCATCTTGCCCAGCTTCTGGTACGTCAGAGACACCTTCAAAAGGGCGTCCGGAACCTTGTTCGCTTTCGGGTACTCCTGAACAATTCGGTGAAAATAATTCGCCGCCTCGTGATATAACCCTTCGCCATAAAAACACTCGCCTATCCAGTATAGCGCGTTGTCGATATACGATTCCTCGGGTTTCGCCGCCAGAAACTTCTCAAAACGCGCACGCGCTTCCACAAAATTCCCCTGGCGATAAAGATCAATCCCTTCCTGATAAAACGGCATCGGCGATACAGACGAACCCGAAGGCGTCTTCTCTTCCAAAGACGGAGACCCGGATGAGGGAAGTCGATCATTCGTCACGACATTCTCATATGGTTGCGACGCAGACGACGAACTCCGTGAACGCGTGTTCCCAAAATAAGACCGCTTCTTCTCTTCCGAAATCACGATCTCCTGATACACGTCATCCTCAACCCCTTTGTCCTGGACTGCCGACACCGACGGCATCCGGGGCTCGATCTTCACGACTTCACGGGATTCCAGTGACGTGCGGCGCGATAACAGCGACACCATGTCCTCGAGCTGAGCCACCCGTTTCTCAAGAGACGTCACCTTCGATTTCTGACGCGCCTGCGCCGATTCGAGATCCTCAAGGCGACCTTCAAGAAGAACCCTGTCGCGTTCACTAAACCCGCCGCTTTGGGTCGCACACCCACTCAGGATAAGCACAACGCCTAGCCAAACCCATTTCATCGTTTCAAACTCCCTCTCCGGACAGGCGTAAAATAAGCACCGCCCTTTCCATACCCGATCCCTGGGGTTCTGGCACATTTTCGGGCTTTCAATTCCTCGTGACTGGCGAGGCGGCGGCTATCTCGACCTGCGGTCTCAATACACCGCCGCGCGCGGCTATTTCACATGCGTTCAATACGCCGCGCATTCCCGTGAAATGTCAACACACACACTGGAAAACCGCCTCTCAGGACTCCGGCGAACTCCGGCGCGATCCCGACTCCTTGCGATCGCGCGCCAACGCAACAAGACGGTCGACGTGCTCATTATAGGTTATCCCAATGTGCGCTTTCACCTTCAGAATCTGCAAGTGCGGACATTTGGCCATCTCGCGACGCGTCTGCTCGACGAGTTCGACGTTTTTGGACGCGCGCATCCTCCCCGTCAGCACACCAAGCGCATAACTCGAATCCGTGTAGAGCAAAATCGGAAGATCTTTTTGCTTGATGTTCTCAAGCGCGCGAAGAATCGCCGTCAGCTCGGCGATATTGTTCGTCGAACGACCAAGATATTCCCATATCTCAAGAGAATGGCCGCCATACATCATCAGCACGCCGCTCCCCGCAGGGCCCGGATTGGGACTCGCCCCGCCGTCCGTATAGATGATAATCGTATTGGGCGGCAACATGTCCCCGGCCGGAACCTCCGGCGTATGCGTCACCGCGCGTTTGCGCGGTCTGGGCGGTTTGACCTCCGTCACCGAGGCATCGAGTTCCACAGGCGTCACCCCGGGGATCAGGGTCAGATGCGAGCGCAACGTCGTATAGGTCGGCGCCGTCGACCGATTCTCATATCGGTACAAAACAAGCCCCGTCTTTTCGTCAACTATCGGACGATACTGGTCGTCGATACAGACATAAACTTTGATCTTGTGTTTATGAAGCATCCGGAGAAGGAGCATCGGGCAGACCACTCAAATCAAAAATTGTCAGGTAAAGAGCATCACGGCAAGCAATACCATGAGAACGAGAATGACCAGGCAGACTCCTGCCACAAGACCGAGAAAATGATCCTCATACAGCGTGTCGATAAACCCCGAAAGACGAAGTGACCATTCGCGCAGTTTGCTCACAGGCTTGCTCGCCATCATCTTCATACAGAGAGAAGAACCCAAAATGGCACCATAGACACGGCCCAACGGAGTACGGCCATAATACAGGGTCGGACGGCGCATCTGCATCTGGCGACGCGAGATAAACTGCGTCTTCTGCTGATGAAAAACAGGAGAAAGATCGTCCTCGGGAGGCAACTGGTCGGGCGACACCATAAAGGTCTTGGCTTCGTCCATATTGACATGACTGGACACGGGCGACACCGAACCCATGGGAATGTTGGCCAGCTCAGGATGCGCAGACATCGCGCTCGTCGAGATCTGCATCTCCTCGCTTGGATACGCATCGATCATGCACGTCGCCGCTTCGCTCATGTTCGGATCCACCCGGAAATCCTCGGTCTTGAGATTCTCGGCTTGACGCAAAGGAAACGTCGAAGAACGAGACGATGAGGACGGAAGATCAAGAACAAACGTCTCCCCGTGGTTTTGAGCGTTGGGGACGGTCTTGGCACCCTTGGGAAGCGTGATCGACGGATCAACCCGGCTCATGTCGTCTGTCGGAGACATGTCGTCTATTTCATCGTACAGGGACTGAGGGGCATCGGCATGCCCCACCGAAGACCGATCGTCACTGTCGAAAATCATCGTGTTGCACGCGCTGACGTCCGCGTCGTCCTCATCCTCTACGTCTACGTCGCCCGGATAGGGATGGGATTGATCGTGATTAAACGCCATGGTGTCGATCGTCGAGGCCTCGTCATCGTCAAAAAATTCCCCACTCCCGGAATCCTGCGACTCCGGCATGATTCCGTTGACCGATGCGGCCGCCTTGACCACCGAAACGCTAAATCCCTCATCCTGATGCCCCGCCGCACTCGAGTACAGCGGCAAAAATGGAGAGCGCTGGCGCACAATCGCATCAATGTCCGCATACATTTCTGCCGCCGAGGCATAACGCATGCTCACCTGTTTGGCCAGTGCACGACGGAAAATGTCAAACAGAGGCCCTTGGTTGAAAGGAGAGGGAATGTCCGGAAAAACCTTGAGCTGCTTTTCGACCACTTCAAAAAGCGTCTTCCCTGTCACAGCTTGTTTGCCCGTCAGGAGCTCATAAAACAGAAGCCCCACGGCATACAAATCCGAATACGGACCCACGCTCTTGCCATAAAACTGTTCGGGCGGCATATACTGGGGCGTGCCAAAGCCGGCGCCTTTTTCAAACGTCTGGCGCGTCAAATCGGGTTCGGTCCCGTTAAATGCCTTCGCAATGCCAAAATCGAGCAGCTTGACGACGTCATGGCGCAGTCCCTGACGCACCAGCATGATGTTGGCGGGTTTGAGATCCCGGTGCACAATGCCCTGGGCATGCGCCTCCGAAAGGGCATCCAATACCTGAAGAATAATGTCACTCGCAAAAATATACGAATACGGCGCATCGCGTTTGATGAGAACCTCAAGGTTTAAACCGCATACGTACTCCATGACGAGATACAGCGTCCCGTCATCAAGCGAACCATAGTCAAAAAGCTGGACTATCCCGGGATGCCGGAGCTTGGAAATGCAGGACACTTCGCGCAAAAATCGCGCTTGGCAATCTTTGAGGCGGTTGTCATCCAAGGGACGCGAACACTTGATGGCCACTTCCATCCCCGTGTTGTCGTCCTTAGCCAGAAAAACGTCTCCAAAACCGCCCTCGCCGATTTTATCGACGAGCGTATAATGCGTGATCTTTTGCCCGACATGCATACTCATTCCTTGGGGGCATCGGTATCGTGGGATTCTTCACCGTTGGTGGGGGCGGCGTCGCCGTTTTCATTCCATGCCCCCTCGGTGTAAATGGTTTTACCGTTCTGTGTGCAGGCCGCCGCAATGACAATCGCACGGGCGACGTTCGTTTCCGAACAGGCATCGATGGTTTCTTCGGCGGCATCTTCCGATATGCCGCTTTTTTTGACATCCATGGCGCACGGAATCGCGCACGCTTCGTCGACCGCATTGTCCCGAGCCTCTTCGAGGGTGGGGCCTGCCGCCTGGGCGGTATACAGCGCAGACTGAATATCGACGCGCACTTCACAGTTCACAAAATCTTCGGGGATTTCAACGTTCTCACCCTTCGCCACGGGTTGGATAGGTTCCGCCACGGCTTCACGCGCCACCTCCGCGGGCTCCGGAATTTCGGGCCGGGCGGGCGTCGCCGCGTCCTCGCGCGGCGATGCCGGAGACTCGGCCGCCGCAGGCGCGTTCGACGGATCAGACACAGGCGGTTCGGCCACCGCCTGAGATACCCCGCATCCCGTCGCCACCACACTCGCCATGCCCAATAAAGATAGAAATGCCTTGTTCCATGTCTGTATTTTCATCTGCATCTGTTTCATCGAAATGTCATCAGTACACAAGCCTAAACGCCCCCCAAGACTGCGTTCGTCACCGCATGGGCAGGCTCTTTAAATTACTATGATTCATGGTCTCTGACCAGAGCTCATTCTTTGGATTCCGGGGCATCTGAAGAGGGAGCCCCATGAAGTGCGCCATAATCAATGACGACGTGGAGTTCGTCATCATCGACCGAAGATGTCGGCGGTTCCGATGGTTTGGCGGTTTCGCGCTGTGTCTGAGCCAGGGCTGCATGCATATCAAAATCTTCTTCTAATTCCTCGCGGACTCGCGTGTTTTCGTGAATCATGTCGAGATCGTCATAAGCAAATCCCTTGATCACGAGATCCTCGGGCGACACTTTCTTGACGCGCTCGTCGGGATCGTCAGAAACCGTTGGGGCCAGTTGTAGGCTCGCGACGACCGGGGCCTTGGGCCCCTGGCGTTTGAGTTCCTCAAGCTCGCGTGCGGCTTCCTCGCGCTCGCGGAGCGCGCGTTCGCGATCGGCGGCCTGCTTCTCGGATATCAGGCGAGCCATGCGTTCCTGATAGGACTCCGGACGCTTGACTTCGGTTTCGGTGCCATCGAGCTTCAGTTTGAGGGCCTCATGCGCGTGCGCTTTCTGGGCGGAAAGACGAGCCTGTTCGGCCTCGAGTTCTCGAATCTGCGCTTCGCGTATCGCCTGGGCGTCGCGGTGCAACGACGAAAGGGTGGGCCGGGAGACGTCAGGGGAGACTGGCGCTTCGGCCCCCGATGTCGGCGGCAACGCCGCATCCTCATCAAGAGACATGCGCAAACCCAGCGTCGGCGCCGGTTCGGAGTCGTCAAAAAGTTTTGTGAAATCCCGACGGGGCGACGAATCCTCCACGGTCGGTGCATCGGCCTGCGCCTGCGCCGGTTCGGAGTCGTCAAAAAGTTTTGTGAAATCCCGACGGGGCGACGAATCCTCCACGGTCGGTGCATCGGCCTGCGTCGGCGCGGCGTGGATTTCTTTTTTGACCTGGACCTCGGGCTCCGGATCGTCGAGACGCATCTTTAGGCCCACCTCGTGTCTGGTCTCTTCCGAAAAGAAATCCTGCGAAAATGTCCGCGTCTCGACGGGATGATCCTCGCCTCCGTCGTCAAATTTGGGAATCGCATTTTCGTCAAGATCGTCAAAAAAATGAGAAAAACTCCTTCCTTCCTGCGGGCTCAGGTTTGATTCCTCCTGAACATGCGCGCGTATCGACATGTCTTCGGTATCGCTATGATCAAAGAATCTGTCGTAACGCTTTGAGCCGTCTGCACGATCTTCGGTATTTTCTCGCCCGGATGTTTCATCCGGCATCGCCGGGGACGCATCGTCGTGCATGCGCAACTTTTCGGGGCCAAGGGGGGCGGGAGTCACATGAACATGGGAGTCCTCTTCGGCCATCCCCTGCGCGATCTTGGCTTTGACGGCTTCCTGGGCACGACGCTGGCGCTCTTCAAACAACGCGGCAGCCCGCGCCTCGCTCTCCGCCTTGGCGTCTGCGGGCGAGGGATCGGTGCCGTTGCCGCCAAGATGGTCGGGATCGATCCCGGCTTCGCGCAAAATGCGGCGCGATTCCTCGTCCAGCGCGGGCATTTCAATACGACGTTCGGGCATTTCGGTCAGACCTCGGAGAAAATCGCGATACCCCGCAATGGCCCCCGTCTCGGGCAGGTCGATGATCACTTCCCTGAGCGCCCCCAAGGCCAGAATCGTCAGAATCGACAGGTCAAAATATTTGGGCGGCGGCATCTTGTCGGGCGACAAAAACGCATCCCCGGCACGGCGCGATTCATTGGACACAAAGGCCTCGGCCACCGGCGCCAGAATCTCGCCGATCTGGCCATACTGACCCGCACACAAACACGCCAGGGCCGTGTTCAGCGCGTCATAGCGACGGAGTTTGGGGAGCAGGGACGCAGGCGGCGCGCCGCGCAGGGAATCCCGCGCTTTCGCATACGTGTTGAGACCAAGCGTCGCCTCGTCGTCAAAACCGCGCCCAATCGCGGCAATCACTCCGGCATAAATGACCGCAGAAAGCCCCGTCAGTTCGACGTAGTCGGCACAAAATCCGCGTCGAAAATACGACGTCATCAGATTGGCCTCCCCCATCACATCCTCGGGAGCCGTCTGGCCAAGCACCATCATCAGAGGAAGACCGTACGTCGCAGAAAATTCCAACGTCAGCATCGGCATACCGCTGATAATTCCAAGCTCCACCGGCGTGATGCGGCGCGTCATGAACATTTCGGGGGGCTTCAGTTCAAGGTGCATCGCATGACGATCGTGAAGACAGCGCGCCGCCAAAAAGGCGTCGTCCACCACTTCAAGAATGTCCTCGCCCACGCCATAGCGCAACTGCATTCGCCACAAATACCAGTCGAGATTCCGGTAATCCGCCTCGTCACAGTGTTTGGTGAAAAATTCGGCGCACTCGTTCAGACGCGCATCCACCATGGCTGCCGAAATTCCGGGAATGCGCGCCTCGCCGCGTGGCGCATAAACAGGTTCCTCGACCGAATCGGAAGTGGAAGGGGTTTGTGTTTCGTCGTTCATTTCAACACGGTCTCCTTTGAAAACTCCGAGTCATGCCGGACCTCGGGGGGGTAGCGGCGTATTGAGGCAAAGCCGAAATAGCCGCTCAGGGGGGGGCTCCCCCCTCCCCCAAAAAAGACCCGGATCTTCCCAGTCTCATGAATAGGACGGCAAATGCCGATTTTTGCGCAGGGGATGACGGCGCGACGCCGATCAGTCTATGCCAAGCTGATCGCGCGTGAAATAGGCCGGCTCCGAACTGTCGTAGCGAATATCCCGTTTCGGTTCAAAATACACGAGCGGGGCCTCCCAGCCCACCTCGGCCGGGAACAGGGACGAAAGCCGGCGAGAGATCGAGACCAGATGGGGAAAATCGGCCGCGTAGGGGGTTTCGATGAAGCCAAGACGGAAGGCCGTTTCGCGGACTTTGGGTAGCGGCACCACCCCGAGAGACGAAGAATCCTCGCACGACAGAACGCCAAGCGACGCCAGTTCGCGCGCAATCCACAGAATCTCGTACGTCAGATGGAAATGGCCGATGTGCTCCCACAGCCCAAGCACGACGTCCGCCATCGACGGGCTGGACAGCAACGCGCTCACGCCCTTGGCGCCAAGCGCCTTGAGATCGCGGCGGATGATGAGCGTGTAGTGGAGGTTGCCCAGATCCTCAAAACGGTTCGCCATCCCGCCGTCCACAAGCCCGAGCACGATCTTGTCGACCGTCTGTTTGGAATGCATGAGATTTGAATAAAATCCCATTTGATCGAGCATCGCAAACGACTGGCCGCCTTTGCTCGTATTGAGCCGCCCGCCATAACGGAAAAGCTGCAACGCAAGATTGCTCAGACGGAACAGGGCATAGAGCGCATCCGTTTCAAAATCCTCGCGTACAAAACCGTAATCCGCCGCCGTGAGCATCTTTCCGCCCGGACGCATGCGCCACCACGTATGGATGGCATTGACGTTGGCCGCGACGGTCGAAGAGTCGATCCGGAACTGCGCAATCTGGACGGCAGGAGCGCTTCCGGGTTCCTCATTTTCGTCCAGGGCTTCTTCCGCATCCGCCGAGGCAAAGGCTTCGCGGACGAGGGCAAGGGGCGTTTCGTCAGGACGCGGCACGATCGGCTGGACGAGAATCTCGACGGTTTGCGCGGATTTTTCGGAAACGACGGCTTCGGGGACTTCGTCCTGCACCACGGGCGCCGCTTTTTTGGCCGATTTGGCAGGTTTTGCGGGGACGTCGTCGTCGTC
>CAMCLY010000062.1 GCA_945875805.1 uncultured Myxococcales bacterium
CTGGGCTACGAATACGAACTGGCCGGCGCCATTCCCGACGTCAGTACCGCCGATTCGGAGGAATTTCGCGCCATTCTGCAGCTCCTTCACGACGTGCGCGAGGTCAAGGGCGACCACTTCTGGCAGTCCATCGTCCGCTCCGTCCGCGGCGTCAGCGAGGAAACGACAACCGGCGTGCATAGACTGTATCAGCGAGCGGCAGAGGGACATCTCCTGTTTCCGGCCATCAACGTCAACGATTCCGTCACCAAGAGCAAGTTCGACAACCTCTACGGATGCCGTCACTCCCTCGTCGACGCCCTCATGCGCGCCACCGACATGATGCTCAGTGGCAAAAAATGCCTCGTCTGCGGGTTCGGAGACGTCGGCAAAGGATGCGTGCAGTCCCTCCGCGCGCAATGCGCCAAGGTCGCCGTCACCGAATGCGACCCCATTTGCGCCCTTCAGGCATGCATGCAGGGACTCGACGTCATGACCGTCGACGACGCCATCCAAAACGGCACACAGATTTACGTCACCGCCACTGGCAACTGCGGCATCATCTCCGCCGACCAGATGTCACGGATGCCCAACAACGCCATCGTCTGCAACATCGGGCACTTCGACAACGAAATCGACATGGCCGGTCTCGAAAAATGGCTCGAAAAAGGACTCGTCACCAAAACCCAGCTCAAACCCCAGGTCCATGAATGGCACTTCAAGGCCCAGGGAAACGTCAAGGAACATACGATCATCATCCTGGCCGAAGGGCGCCTGGTCAACCTGGGATGCGCGACAGGACATCCGTCCTTCGTCATGTCAAATTCCTTCACCAACCAGGTCCTGGCCCAAATCGATTTGCACCAGAACGCCGAAAAATACGGCCAGACCGTCCGCGTCCTGCCCAAACACCTCGACGAAAAAGTGGCGCGTCTCCACCTGGCCGCCTTTGGCGTCCATCTCACCACCCTCACTCAAAAACAGGCCGACTACATCGGCGTAAAAATCGAAGGGCCCTACAAACCCGACGAATACCGCTATTAAAATCAAAAAAGGCCGCGCCCCGAGGCGCGGCCTTTTTTATGGTTCAGCACTCCGAATCTAGCGACAAAGGAAACGCTTGCCGCAGTCATCCTTGCAACGCTCGTGTTCGGCGGCACAATGCTTCGCATTGCCGCACGCCTTTTTGGCTGCCTTGCAGTCCTGACGACAGGCCAGCCGGTCGATTTCACATTCCTTCTGCGCCGGCGACTTGGGCTTTTTAGGCTGAACTTTCTTGGCAGGCTTGGGCGCGGGGGCCGCATGAGGCGCGGGCGCAGGCTTGGGCGCAGGAGCCGCATGAGGCGCGGGCGCAGGCTTGGGCGCGGGGGCCGCATGAGGCGCAGGCTTGGGCGCGGGGGCCGCATGAGGCGCAGGCGCAGGCTTGGGCGCAGGAGCCGCATGAGGCGCAGGCGCAGGAGCAGGAACCGCATGAGGCGCAGGCGCAGGAGCAGGAACCGCATGAGGCGCGGGAAGCTGTTCGGGTGAAGGACCAGGTTGCGCATTCGCCACACCACACACTGCAAACCAAAGTGCAACCCCAATTAAACACGCTTTCTTCATACTCATCGTCACATCTCCTTGTTTAATTTGACATAAAGTCAAATGCGTCAAACAGAACTCAAGACTATATCACACAACCCGAATCTGGCGTGCAATCGCACCTTTCTCGTTCTGTCCCTCCACATAACACACGCGAAGATTATGCCGCAATTTGTCAAACGTGACATCAATCAGATCTGCATAACAGAAGAATATATCCACCCCGCCGTTTTCGGGCGCAATAAATCCCCAACCCTGAGGATTTAGCAGTACAATCTTGCCAAGATTCTCACCTTCACCGATTTCTACGGAGGAGATATCGCGATGCTCTCCATCGCCTTCATCTTCATCTTCGGACCAGAAATCCGTCGAATCCTCCTCGCCATAGGTTTCGGGCGCACGCGAGACAAACAGGCTCAGCGGCGCGCCCGGACCGTACTTGTCGCTGTCAATCACCTCAGACATCAGAACGGGATAAATCGCGTTGGACATCAGTTTTTTGGACACATGCGTCTCGTGACGCGTGCCGCGATCATTGACAAACTCAAACTCCCAACCCAACACCATGACCCGCGTCCCAAGAGACTGGAGCTTCTGAACCAACGGCGTGTAATCGCTGTCCCCCGCCACCAGTACACAGACGTCGTACTGTTTGAGACGGGTCATTTCAAGCGCCTCCAAAGAAAGCGCCACTTCGATGCTCTTCTCGGTGCCATCGGCAACCGGCCAGAAATGCGTCGTCACCCCGTTGTACATCAGCACATCTTCAAAAATGCGCTCCCCACGGATCCAACCCTTCTGCTCACTGATCGCCGTCGGATAACGCCCGCGAAAATACTGCGCATCCACGATGCGGCAATATTCCACCCCCGTCTTCTCAAGACGGGATACCGCCTCTCGCACATACTCATGAAGCCCGGATATACTCAGACGCTCATGATAGCGATGGTGAAACACATAGTAATTGCTCACGTGATAAAGATAATTTCCATCGTAAAATATTCCGATCCGAATCAGCGTTCCTGACATCACTCACCCAATTGAACTAAGGACACGTTTGCGCGTCACACCACTACACATCACCCCAGACCATAAAACTTCCCCACATCCCCCTCGATATATTCAATATCTTCCTCCCTTTTGTCCATTCTGTCAATCTGAGTCCGGCATGGCACAAGCCTTGCCACAAAACCACAGACACACATTGGCACACATACGGCGTTGCCAAATCCAGATCCCTCTTTTATACTCAAAAATGGGATGAATGTGGTTCTACGTGCGATTTCGCACACAACAAAGGAGAAAACGATTGAGCGATTCATCTGAGGCCGCCGTAAAACGCGGTCACCCAATGGGCTTATACTACCTCTTCTGCACCGAGGCCATGGAGCGATTCAGCTATTACGGAATGCGCGCCATCCTCGTGCTATACCTCACCGCCGCCACCACCAAAGGTGGAATGGGCATGGACAGACCCGACGCCCTCTCCATCTATGCCATCTACACGGGCCTCGTATACCTCACCCCGCTTATCGGCGGTTTCCTGGCCGACAAATTCCTCGGCGCCAGAAAAGCCATCTTCGCCGGCGGCCTGATCATGATGCTCGGCGAGTTCGCCATGATGTTCCCGAGTACCCTGAACCTCGGACTCGCACTGCTCATCCTCGGAAACGGATTCTTCAAGCCCAACATCTCCACCATCGTCGGGCACCTCTATGAAGACAAAGATCCAAGACGCGACGGCGCCTTCACCATCTTCTACATGGGCATCAACGTCGGCGCCTTCTTCTCCCCCCTCGTCTGCGGCACCCTCGCTGAGATCTTCGGATTCAAAATCGGATTCCTCGCCGCCGCCATCGGAATGGGCATCGGCGTCATCATCTTCTTCTTGGGACAGCACAGGTTCGGAAAAGCCGGTTTCCCGCCCAGTCGCAAGGTCACCGACCAAAGCCTCCTCAATCTCAAAGACGGACTCGACATCCTCGTCATCACCGCCATCACCGCCGCCCTGGCCTTTGTCATCACCCAATTTGCCCTCGGCTACATCAACAACGCCTTCAACGCCATTCCCAACACCGTCAAGGCCGGCATCGGCATCTTCATCCTCATCGCCGCCATCACCGGACTCTTCGGACTCGCCTACGTCGGCGGCAACAAAGAAGGCGGCATCAAACAGGCCAAAGACGATGCCAAAGCCGTCGGCGCCATCCTCATCCTCTCCCTCTTCGTCATCTTCTTCTGGCTCGGTTTTGAACAGGCCGGCGGCACCATGACCCTCTTCGCCGAAGAACAGACCAACCGCGTCCTCCCCATCATCCATTATGAAGTCCCCGCCTCATGGTTCCAGTCCATCAACCCCATCTTCATCGTCCTCCTGGCCCCCATCTTCTCCGCCATGTGGTTCAAAATCGATAACTCCAAATACAGATTCTCCGTCATCTACAAAATGTGCATCGCCCTGTGCCTCCTCGGACTGGGTTTCCTCCTCCTCTTCGCAGGTCAGCACAGCGCCGAAAACTCCGAGACCGGACAAGCCAGCATGCTCTTCCTCGTCGGCGTCTACTTCCTCCACACATGCGGCGAACTCTGCCTCTCCCCCATCGGACTCTCCCTCGTCACAAAACTCTCCCCCGCACGCATGGTCTCCCTCATGATGGGCGTCTGGTTCCTCAGTTCCGCCGGCGCAAACTACATGGCCGGAAACCTCGAGGCCTTCCTCAAAAACTACAACGTCAATCTCTACTTCTTCCTCGTCCTCTCCTCCTTCGGCGCCGCACTCCTCCTCTTCGCCGTCTCACCGCTCCTCAAAAAATGGATGAAAGGAAACTAAGTTTACTCTAACATCCCATTCCCCCTTTGTCGGCGCGGCTATCTGCCATGCGGCAGATACGCCCGCGCTGGGGCGCCTATCTCGCGCTGCCGCGCTCAATACGGACGCCCCTTTCCATTCGGGCGCCCCTCCGGGCGCCCTTCCTTTTTACCCAAGGCTTCACCCCATGACCGATTCCAATCCAATCACAATCGATTCCAACAAAAACATTCAGGAAACCGCCCTGAAACTCAATGTCTTCGTCCACATCTACGGCGTCCTCAGCCGTACACAAATCGAGGATCTCTTCCAGCATTACGGATACTCCACGCAGTATCTCCAGGACGCCATCGACACCCCGCCCGACGAAGACGCTCCCTTCGCCTTCGTACACGACGCTCAAAACGATCGGTTCATCGACGAACAGCTCTCCGAAATGAACGACGAATTCCCGGACGCCATCCCCATCATCCTCGAAGAACGCGGACGGACAGACATTTTCTATCCCTCAAAACTCGAACTCGAAGCCTACGGCTCCCCCTATTATTGGGGCGCCTCTTACGCCTGGGAACAATTCCTCGATTTCGTCGGCGGCAAAAAATTCCTGCGACACTTCGATCCCCTCGACTGCATCGAACTCTGCAACAGCCTCTACCAGTCCGCCCAGGTCTACTACGCCACACAGGACGACGAATTCCCCGAAGACGATTCCGACTCCCCCGAAAAACTCATCCTCGAAGAACTCGGCATCAAAAACGTAAAAGATCAGGCCAAAGTCTTTGAAATGACCCAAAAAATGGTCTCTTCCGTGAGACTGTGGGCCAAATTTGGGCGCACCCTCCAGGACTGTGAACGCGAAACGCCGCTCTCCGACGACGAACTCCAGGAACAATACCTGCAAAACACCACGCCACCCAGCGACGAACCCCTGCGTTCCACCAAAATCCCCAGAAACGCCCCATGTCCTTGCGGCAGCGGCAAAAAGTACAAACAATGCTGCGGCAAAAACTAAAACACCGGTAAATCCGCGCACAGAGGGGGTCGGCGCGTATTTGCCCGCAGGGCAAATAGCGACGCAGGGGGAGACTTCCCCCACCCCACACAAAAAAACTCACTCCATACGTTCACGACGTGGCGCTTCCGCGCACCGACGCGCCAGCCCCACATACACCGACACGATCGGATCGTCGGGAAATTCGGCGCGTATCCGCGACAGGACGTCGAGCGCTTCGCTCGAATGCCCGGAATCCCTCAACATGTACTGAAATTCGTCGAGACACGCCCGGCTCGCCTCACCATGATGACCGGTAAAATCGAGCACCGCCAGAAATTCCGCGCACCTTTTGACAAACCACTCGCGCCCGGACTCCCCTTCGACTTCGGAGACCTCCAGCAGCGGCACATACAGCGCCACCGCCATCGCCACCGCGCTCGGCGTCTCAGCCGTCAAATCCAGACTGGTCCGCATGGCAAGGCGCATGTCCGTATGACGGCCAAGTTCACGCAACGCACGGGCATAGCGATAAAAAAACTGCGAAAATGACTCGCGCCACGTCAGTTTCAATGCCCGATAATCAGACGCGGACAGCGTTTCCTCGAGATGATGCACGAGATGGAGAAACCATTCGGCCACGCCTGCGGCCTTGTCAAAAAATCGCGCCTCGCTCAGAAAACGAACCTGCGCCGTCACGACGATCAGCAACTCCCCGATCTTTGAGAAATCCTCACCAAGCGCATCGCAGGCTTTTTGGCGGTACACAGACAAATAACGAGCCGCGGCATCCGGGCCTTCGCCAGACGAAATGGCCTCCGCCGACTTCATCACTTCTTCGAGCATGGGTTCTTCTTTCGGATTCTGGACAAATATGGAACACTCCGTCTTTTTAATGACATACCGCATCGTTTTTGTCAAAACAGGCCGCCACGGAACAGACCATGACGTGGAACGCGTTCCACTTCCCCGTCACCCTTACATGGAGACAATATGAGACATCTGACAATCGCCCTGGTGGCACACGACAACCGAAAAGCCGACATGATCGAATGGGCCGTCCTTAACGCAAAATTCCTCGCCCAGCACAAACTCGTCTGCACCGGGACGACCGGATCGCTCATCAAAAAAGCCTTTGACGAGATAAAAATTTCCGCCGACATCGTCTGCATGCACTCAGGCCCCATGGGCGGGGACACCGAAATCGCCGCCATGGTCGTGCGAAAAGAGGTCAACCTCGCCGTCTTTCTCATCGACGACCTCAACCCTCAGCCGCACGAAGCCGACATCCAGATGCTCCTGCGACAGTGCCGCGTACACAACGTCCCCATCGCATGCAATCGGTACAGTGCCGACCTCATGATCACCAGCCGGTTGTGGGACGACGATGCCTATGAACCGGCCGAACAGAAATACAAACCTTTTAATCGTACGGATTTCCCCACCACGTGAACCCACGCCCCCATGGCGGAAACCGGAAAATCCTCCACCCCACTCATGCCCGCACCAAACGGTGCGGCGAGGCATTCATTATGGATACATCTGCAAATACACAAAAACTCAGAGAGGATATTCTCGAACTCAAACGACAAAAAAATGCCATCATCCTGGCACACAACTACGTCCAGGGCGATGTGCAGGATATCGCCGATTTCGTCGGGGACTCCCTGGAACTCAGCCGAAAAGCCGCCGAAAATCACGCCGAAAACATCGTTTTCTGCGGCGTGCGGTTCATGGGCGAAACCGCCAAACTCCTCTCCCCTCGCGCACACGTCCTCATGCCGACCCAGCACGCCGGATGCCCCATGGCCGACATGTGCCCTCCCCACGAACTCAGACAGTTCAAAGAAGATCACCCCGACCACTTCCTCATCGCATACGTCAACACGACCGCCGAAACAAAAGCCCTCGTCGACCTCTGCGTCACCTCCGGAAACGCCGAAAAAATCCTCCGAAAAATCGACACTCAGCGCCCCATCCTCTTCCTGCCAGACCAGAATCTCGGCGCCAATCTCAACCAAAAACTCGGACTTCACATGGATCTATGGAATGGATGTTGCCGCTCCCACAACCGCATCGCCACCGAAGCCATTGAGCTCGCCAAACAGCATTACCCAGACGCTCCCGTCCTCGTCCACCTCGAATGCCGCCCCGAAGTCGTCGCCATGGCCGATGCCGCGCTCTCTACGGCCGGCATCCTCGCGTACGCCAAAAACAGTACCCAAAAATCGTTCATCATCGGCACCGAATCCGGCATCCTGCACCGACTCAAAAAAGAAAATCCCGACAAGGACTTCCACGGGCTCTGGCCAAACGTCATCTGCCCCGATATGAAAAAAATCACCCTCCAAGGCGTCCACGACGCCCTCTCCGGAAAAGGCTTTGAAATTCAAATTCCTGACGAACTCATCGCAAAAGCCGTGGCCCCCATCCAACGCATGCTCGAACACTCATGACGATGAATCTATAAACTCATAAATTATATTCAATTTATCCATATAAAAAAGGCGGCCCGTTTCAGGCCGCCTTTTTTATATATTTTATACACAAGGATTAACGGATAAAATTGGTATGCTCACCAGTTTCGGACGCCGGAAGTTCCAGACCGGCTTTTTTACCGGCTTCGATGGATTTGAGCAACCACGCCATGTTGCGGGCCAGGTTCCGCATCGACTGCAATCCCTCGAGATCTTTTTCTACGTCCTCCGGGGTAAACCCGTGAACCATGTTCCAGTACGTCGACGACACCACCGGCATCTGGTTGATCGAAAAGTATTTGGACAACACGTCCAGCGATGCCGTCGTCCCGGCCCGGCGCGCCGACGCAATCATCGATGCCGGTTTGAACTTCATATTGGCCGACGACGAAAAGAACAGTCTGTCCAAAAATGACAACAACGTTCCATTCGGAGAAGCATAGTACACCGGCGTCCCCACGATCAGTCCGTCACTGGACTTCATCTTTTCGGCCACCTCGTTGACAAGATCGTCGATCACACAGCGTCCCGTCTTTTTGCACGACCAGCACGCCATACATCCCGTGATTTTGTTGCCCGTCCAGACAATTTCGCTCTCGACGCCCTCAACTGACAGCGTCCGCGCAATCTCTTCCAATGCCCGGTTCGTACATCCGTTCTTATGCGAACTTCCATTGATCAGCAAAACTTTCATAAGCCCTTCTCCTTACATCAGAACCAGCCCACACACACCATCGATCAATCCCGTGCCCTGAAATCAGAACACCTCGACAACTCTTCAAATAACGCCTTCTCTTTGGGCGACAGCGGCTTCGGAAGGCATATCTTCACTTCCATCAAAAGATCCCCTCGACCCTGCTTCATATACAAGCCTTTCCCCGGAAGACGGAGTTTCTGACCACTCTGCACACACGGCGGCAACGTCAGTTTCACATTGCCCGCTATCGTATGACATTCCACCGTTCCGCCCAGCGCCGCTTCCCACGGGCTGACCTTGAGACTCTGGATAATATCAAAATTCTCTGTCCTGCACTCCGGATCCACCACATTGATGCGAATGCGCAAATCCCCTCCGTCCAGCGACTGGCCTTTGAGCTTAAAGACCGTTTTGTCTTTCGCCCCTTTGGGAATGTTCACTTTGATCGAACGCGTCTGAAGATTTTGTGTGATCGAGATGCTCTTGGGCGTCTCATCCAAAAGTTCGGACACCGACAGGTTCAAATCGACCACCGGACTGTCCGACGAGGCACTCCGCGAACGCGTGCGCCCCCCCATGTTTCGACCAAACCCCGCACCGCCGTCAAAGCCTTGGCTGCCACCAAAGCCCGCACCGCCGCCAAAGCCTTGGCTGCCACCAAAGCCCGCACCGCCGCCAAAAATGGCATTAAAAAAGTCACTCATGCCATTCATTCCACCCACGTTGAAGTGGATGTTCTGGGCGCCGCCCGATCCAAAATCAAACCCGCCCCATCCAGGCGGAGGCGAAAACCGCTGTCCGTCTTTCCAAGAAGAACCCAACGCATCATATTGCGCCCGCTTCTGAGGATCTTTCAACACTTCATACGCCTCGCCCACATCCTTAAACTTCTCTTCGGCCGCACTGTCGCCAGGATTCAAATCCGGATGATACTTTCGGGCGAGCTTCTTGTACGCCTTCTGAATATCATCCGCGGACGAACTGCGTTCCACACCTAGAATTTTATAATAATCTTTATATTCCATCATTCATCTCCCGTGAAACAATACCACATTATTCTATCGCTCCAGGGCTCCGTCGTAATACTTTTTCAAAAAAACAAACGACCATCCGTCGCCAAAGCCGAAGCAGTCACGACGGATTGCGCACCACCACCACGCGCGCCACGCGCGCCACATCGCCATTTTCATAGACAAAGCCGCGGCGTTCCACGTGCATAATGGTATTATTTTCCATCTGTGGATTCGGAAGCGTCGCTATCGCCTCGTGACGCTTCGGATCAAAAACCTTGCCCATATCATCGGCCGGCACAATGTGCAGCTGTGACAAACATTTGTCCATCTGCTTGATCAATGACAAAAAGCCCTCGTACCAGGCCCCTTCCTTTTCGGGAAGCGCCGCCAGCGCACGTTCCGCGTTGTCGTACACATCAAGCCACATATTCACGACGCGTTCCCGCTCGCGTTTGCGGATATCATCATGCTCGGACACCGTGCGTTTGCGATAGTTGTCAAAATCCGCCGCAAGCCGCACATACGCATCTTTCCAGTCCACCTCGCTCTTTTTGGACGACGGTTCCGGTTCCGGTTCCGGTTCCGGTTCCGAGGCCGTTGTCTCTGCGTCAGCCTCTGCGTCAACCTCAGCGCCAGCTTCGACGTCTTCACCGCCCCCTTCGGACGGTTCCCCTTCGGACGCTTTGTCTTCGGCTGCCGCTTCCTGTTCCGCGTCCACCTCGACCACCTTCTCAGGCTCCATCCCCTCTGTTTCATCCATCACCTCGGATTCTTCCATCACCTCAACTTCCTGCGATGCATCCGAAGGATGATTGTGCTTTTTGTTGTGCTTTGACATGACCTTTCCCAACTTAGACATAAGAAAAAGCGCCCTCTTGCGGGACGCGAAACACATCAAGCCCGGACTGGCGCCGGGCGGAAACCAGCTTGTATCCTTAAACGCACTTTATCGTTCGTCAACCCCACCAAACGCGAAACTCTCGACAAACGAAACCACCACGTCGTCCGAATATCGCGCACTGCGCGCCACGTTGAGCAACTGATACCTGCGCTCCGGCGTATAAAACCACACAGACTTTCCCTGAGAGTCATGCGAGGGAACCTTGAAATCGCACCGTACCACCACGCACCCATCCAACGCATCCTCGCGGCACGCAGGAGATTCCGCCTCGATCGCGCGCATGAATGCCGTCGCCTCGCGACGGCGAGCAAGGCCGTCGCGATACATCCCCCCCAACGCATCGGCTTTGACACGGACGTCAAACTGACCGTACAAATGGTGCTGAGATGTATAAATGTGCTCACCGCCCGCCTCGGCATACTGAGGCTCTCGCGGAAATTTCACACGAAATCCATCCCCCTCGTTGCGCGTCACCTGCCAGTGTCCCACGTCGAGCATACGCTCGCTTTCCTCGACGGTGGCTTCCACACTCCCCTCGATGTCAAGCGTCTTGCCCACGATCATATCGTTCACCGCATACTCAACCCCGGTGAACATCGGCACGAGATCAATCCGCCACTCGCCGCCTTCTTCCATAAACCCAAGGCGCATCATAAATTTTTCGCCCAACGCCGACGCATTGACGAAATCCCCCATCACATAACGGCGTTCCCCGTTCACAAAAAGACGAAGGTTGTCTATCGACGCCGTCTTCATCGATCGATACCCAATCCACCCCTGACGAAACGCAAGGGCATACAGCTCCCGCGACGTCGCCCTGTCCAGAAACTCCGGAGCCAGCCGCCGCGACATAATCTCAAGCGTCGCATTCAACGACGGTGAAATCCGTTCGCGAAGCACCCCAAAATCGCCAGGATGGTGAACCTTTACCCGCAGAAGCTTCAGCATGTACGCATAATACTCAAGACTCTGCGACGACAGACGGTCCGCCGCCTCATCCCCGCGATACGAAAGCACATCCTCGCGAAACCCGGAAAACACCTCGCGAACGGCGCGGCGCACCGCCTCGGGCGCTTCTCCCGCTTCGCGAAACGAAGACAACGAATCCCATGTTCCGGCCGCGCCGTCCGACAAATCCGACGACGTCGGAGATGAGGACACCGCCGGCATTTCCAAGGGCTTCTCTTTGTCCAGACGTTCTCCTCGCGAACAGCCCACACTCGCCAACATCAGCCCCCCGCAGGCCATCACGCCCCAAAAATACCCCTTGCCCCAACGCCGAACAAAAGTCTGTACCATCCCGTCTTTCCTCATTCCTCACCCCGGACCGCACCCTGACCCATCACGACCGGTTCGCCACGCTCGACATTCCCATCACCCTCCAAAACCGCACCACCCTCCTCCGCCACGGCTTCTTCCTTTTCAACCTCCGCCACCCTCGCTTCACTTCTGACCTTGGAGGATTTCTTCTCCAACACAGCCCCACGGTCTTTGAGAAAAATTCCAAATTCATCCACAACGTTGTTTTCACAGACCGCACGGTAGGTGACACTCGAAACCAGCACATCCGCCACCTCCGGGGCATATTCGCGAATTTTGCCCTCGCCTATCGACGCAAGCCCAAGCACAAAATATATCCCAACCAGCGACTCGACGATCCCCAAAGCCGCCCCCACCACGTGATTCGTCTTCTCCGCAAGCTTGATCCCCCTGACAAGCGTCTGATGAAGAAAATGTCCCACCAACGAACACAAAAGATAGAGGACCGCACACACGCCGGAAACGAGTAAAAGACGAAAATGCCGCCCAGGCAACACAATCGAAAACTCATTCGCAAGCACGCGTTCCACAATGTCCGCAAGCGGCGCACCAAACAGAACGACCACCACCAGACCCGCAAGCCCCACCGCCTGCGACACAAAACCCTTGCGATACCCGTAAATGCCAAAGACGACGACAATCGCCAGCAAAACTCCATCCAGAACCATGAAAACCTACCGTTCAGGCTTGAGCTGAATCCGAATTTCCTTGATGCGGCGACTCACCAGACGGCTCTCCGTCACATACCCAGGCGACGAAACGACAATGCGCGCCGGAACTTTTGACGACGTCGTCTTCACCACACACACGCCGTCCCTGCACTGCCCCAGCGCATTGAGAAAGCCCACCTGCGCATCGACCGGTTTGTAGCGAAGTTCAAACTGAAATATCGGATACTCCGCGTTCTTGGACGACTCCCCACGACGCGGTTTTGAACGGCGCGAGGAAGGTTTGCCCCCATCCGTGTCCAAAGACCGGCTCCGGTCAAAACGTTCAAACGCCCCCTCATCGAGCAAAAACGCCAAATCCTCCACGGCAAAACCACCCAGCACCCCGCCGTCCAGAAATCCACACACCAGATATTCAGACACCCGTTCAGCCACCTGCACGGGATCCCCAGACACGCCCCTCGACGGCTCGGACTCCGGCAACACCAACACGCCGAGATCCGTGGACGATGACGACGAAGATCCCTTCCAGACAAAAAAGAATACCCCCCCAAGCACCACGGCCAAAAACACACCCGCCAAAATATACTTCAAATGCGCATGACGCCTGGCTTTGACGCATTCCGCCCCATAACGGCTCTTCATCATCTCCTGATGTTCCGCCGCCGCAAGTTCAAGCGGAGACACTAAGGGTTCCTCCGTCTCCGACCGCGCATAAACCCCGCGAATCGCATAACACCCCTTCAAGGGCACGCGGTTAAGCGCGTCCGCATACGCCTGGGGAATCTGCGCCGAATCCCCAGCTTCCTCGCCAAAAAGCGAACGCCCACCCTCATCCTCGCCATGCGTGCGACAACCCCGCAACGACTCGATCAGCTCAGGCTCGCGCCAGTGCTCCAATGCATCAAGCACCGCCTGCGCCGACGAAAAACGCGCCGCCGGATCCTTCTCAAGCAGCTTGAAAACCACAGCCTCAAGATTCGGATACACGTCCAGAGACGCATCCATGCTGCGCGGAACCATAAAAAGATGTTTCGCCACCGTCACATGAAGCGTATCCCCGTCGATCGGCGCCACTCCCGTCAGCATCTCGTACGCAATGCAGCCCATCGAGTACAAATCCGCCTGCGCCGTCACCGCCTCGTTCTTGAACTGCTCCGGCGCCATGTACTTCGGCGTCCCCGCCATCTCGACCGATCCGCACGAATCCTCCTCCGACGCAATCTTCGCTATCCCAAAATCGAGCACTTTCACAAATGCACCGGGAAATCCAGGCCGCTCGCACAACATGATGTTCCCAGGCTTCAAATCGCGATGGATAAACCCATATTCATGAGCCTCCACCAGCGCCTGAAACACCTGCGTCAGAATCGCCACCGCCTCGCCCGGCTCAAGCCGGCCCTCGCTCTCTATCCGCTCCTTCAGCTGACGTCCCGCCACAAACTCCATCACAATGTACGGCAGATGCTGAGGCGTATACCCGCTGTCGTAAAAAAAGACCGTGTTCGGCGCATGAAGCCTGCGAAGTATCTGACCCTCACGCTCAAAGCGTTCCAGCATCTCGGGATGACCACCGCCCTCCCACGAAAGCACCTTCACCGCCACATCGCGTAACAGATTGAGATCCGTCGCCCGAAACACCACCCCACAGCCGCCTCGACCCACCACCTCCACGAGCTCATACCGCTCGTCCAGGATATCGCCGACATCCACCGATTCGGCCGCGACTGCTTTTCCTTCGGCGCCCGCCTCAAACTCCGATCCCAATGCCCATCTCCTGTCGCACAGACCGTGAACCGAAAAACATATCAACCATAGCCCGTCCTTGCGCAATATGTCAACGTATTGCACCGTTTTGCACCCGGTCGCCCGCTCGTCTGCGACCACGCGGGCCATGCCCCGGCCTGCCCGCCTGCGGCGCGACACGGCCGGGCCCCCCTCACTTCGGCCCGCTCGTCTGCGACCACGCGGGCCAGGGCACGCTATCCGCCCCAACCGGGACGGATACGCGCGCCCCTTTCTGGTTCCCATCCTTATATATATCCGTCCCGCCACAACCCCATGGCACCAGAACACATCCCCCTGTCACAAAAGGGGGGCGCGGGGGATTCCCCCCCGCCAGTGGGGGTCGGCGCGTATCTGACCAAAGGGAAGATAGCGACGCAGGGGGCCACCGCCCCCTCACAAAAATCACACCTCATGCCCAAAACACACATGTCGCATAAATACATATATTCATTCCCCCCCAACACCGTCCCCAATGCACAAAAACTTGCCAAAACAGAATGATGCGTCTAAACAAGCCGCGCTTTTCTTTGGATAATTCACAATCCACCCGGATCCTTTGCGAATATCCTTTTGAGAAATATGGCTTTCGTATTTCCGCCGACGTCCACACGGATGATATTCGGCCCACTTTCTGGAGGTTTGATATGACTTTTGACAGACGTTTTATTTTCGCCGCCACGCTCATCGCCGGTCTCGCCACCTATGCCTGTTCTGACGATGACGACGACGCCAAACTCGCCAACGGCGAGAAGTGTACCGCCAATGCGGAATGCACGAGCGACTACTGCGACCCGACGGCAAAGAAGTGCGCCGCCAAGCCCGCGGCCACCGATGAGTGCACAAAAGATGAGGACTGCAAAGACGTCGAAGGAAAGCCCGTCTGCAACACCGAAACGAAAAAATGCGAGGCCGCACCGGCCACCGACGAGTGTACAAAAGATGAGGACTGCAAAGACGTCGAAGGAAAGCCCGTCTGCAACACCGAAA
>CAMCLY010000063.1 GCA_945875805.1 uncultured Myxococcales bacterium
AAGTGTCCCCCCACGTCGCTATTTGCCCTGCGGGCAAATACGCGCCGCCCCCCTCTGTCCAGCCCTCCCTTTTCTTTTGGCTCTTTTTTGCGCTGTTCACTCGCGGCGTCTGGAAATACCGGGGGAACTCAGAGCGCGCCGCGCTCCGAGGAAGAATAGAACTTGGACGTGATTTGAAAATCCTTGATGAGGATAGTGCATTTGGATTCCTTTCCGTGGGTCATTTCACACTCGCGGGCGAGTTTTCCCTCCGGGGTGTAGACCTGCCATGGGCCCTCTTCAAAGTTGGAGTCGAAGCGTCCCTGTGCCATGAGGATACCGGTTTGGTAATAGAGTTTGACCTCTCCGTGGACGGCGTTGTCGAGATAGTTTTTTTCGCTTCGCAGGTTTCCGTTGACGTAGAACTGCTTCCAGAGTCCGTTTCTCAGGTTGTTGACCATCTGTCCGGTGGTATCGACCGAACCGTCTGGGTGATAGGAAGTCCATGTGCCATTGAGTTTGTCGTGGACATAGACGGCGGTGGTTTTGAGCCGTCCGAAGGTGTCGAACTCGAGCCACGGGCCTTCGCGCCCGTCAAATCCGATGCAGTAATACGAAGGATAGGCGCTTGTTTTGTCTTCGACGCGTTCGGTTTTGGGCGGACATGTGAGGGCATCGGCTTCCTGAAACGGCTGCCGTTTCGGGGGGGACGGGGAACATCCGGCGAGCCAGAGGGGCAGCAGGGCCGAGAGCGCGAGGATGGCGGGGAGACGACGGCCTGGGGACGACAGGGCGAGGCGGGGCAGAGGGGCTTGAAAACGCCCCATGGAATGAAGGAAAAGCCGGAATGAAGAGGAAAATCGACGAATCATGAGTGCGTTCAAAAAGAGGGATAGGTGTGCATCAAAAGCATGGGGCGCGCAACATGCGCCAAAAAAAGCGGTGAAGAACGGTGGACTCTAGCGTGATTGTAAGAGCCTGCGCAAGCGGTATTGACGGGGTGTCGCGTGGGGACGGACATCATGAAACGCGCGTCGTATCGCAGATAGACGCGCGGCGGCACCGTATGCCTTTGGCATAGGCGCGCCCCATGACAACGAGGGTTTGGGGAGAAAACAATCCTGACAAGGCGCGGAAAGTCTGGCGTGGGGGAAAATCATGGCGGAGCCCGCGGCGCCCGTGGCCCCGGAGCCGGTGGAGACTCAGGATTCTGTGGTGGCGGATTCCGCCGCTGTGGTCGAGGTGCCCGACACGCCGACGCCGGCGCCCGTAAAACGCGCCCCCAAAAAGGTCTCCAAACCCAAACCGTCGTCTGCGTCAGCGTCGTCTGCGTCGTCTCCGGCTCCTGCGCAGAAGTCAAAGAAAGAACCGCCGCCGATTCCGCTCAATTTATTGTGATTTTTTGTGGGGGGGGGACCAGTCCCCCCACGCCCCCCGGGATATGCGAAAGGGCCGCGCGGCCCTTTCGCATATCCCTTGAGAGGGTGAACCATGGGGAAAGCATTTTGAAGTGGGGATGGTGTAGGAATTTTATCGAATCTTATTGTGTTTTTTTTGAATCTTATAAGTCTAAAAGAGGCGTTTTTGATTTAATATAAAAGAAGGGGGGTGAGCAAACCATTTTCATGAAATGCGCACAGGGAACATGGCGAGGCCATGTTCCCTGTGCACATTTCGGGGGGGCGTGGGGGGACGCGTCCCCCCACAGGAATTAGATTTTTTGTATGTATTGTGCGCTGACGTAGCCGGTTTTGTTATTGTAGAGAATTTTGATCCATCCATTTTCTTCGCCGATGATTTTGATTTCGGCCCCGTTTGGGAGGGAACCGATTTTTTCGTCGTCGGTGGAAGGTCCTTTTCGGACGTTGAGTGCGGAGGCGGTGACGGTGGCACGTGGGGCGTCGAAGTCGGTATAGCGACTGCAGACGTAGCAGGTTTTTCCCTGGAGGTCGATGGCAAGCCAGTCGTCACAGACGCCGGTGACACAGATGGATGCGCCCCGATGGAGTTGTCCCACGCGAGTTTTTTCGGTGGACGGTGTTTCTCGGACGTTGAGGACGTCGCAGGTGACTTTGGCCTGCACGCGATCGACGCCCATGTAGAAACTGGCCGTGCTGGCATTGTCGGCGGGGTCGGTTTCGGTGGCGGCCGGCACCTCGGCGCCGGTGGAATCCTTGATTTGGGTAAACATATTGTCGAACAGGAAGCCCATGGTGTTTTTCTCCTTTGTGTTGTGAAGGTATGGGCACCGCCGCCTGATGGCGATCCGATGCGGGGGGCGTTATCGAGAACAGTTCTGCGGCGGCGTGGTGGCGATGAGGCTTTGGTGTGGGTGAACGCACAGAAAAAAAAGCGGCGCGTATCTGCCGCAGGCGGATAGCGCCGCGCGCAGGGCGTATCTGCCTGTGGCAGATAGCCCGCGCCCATGAGGGGTTACGCGAGTCCCCGGGCGGTTTCGTTGTAGGGGTCGTATTTGAGGGCGAGTTGGATATTGAGTCTGGCGTCGTCTTGTCGGCCGGCTTTGAGGGCGGCCTGGGCTTTTTGCACGAATTCTTCGGCGAGTGAGATGTTGGAGGCGTTTTTGAGGCGGTAATCGGCGAGAAATTTTTTGTAGTCAAAGAGGCTCATGCCGTGGGTTTTGCCGTTTTGACGTGAGATGTCGAGATAAATGGCGGCGGCGGTGGGGTGTTGTAGAATTTTGTAGGCTTCGTTGAGGATTTGGTAGGCGTCGCCGAGGCGTTGCGAGAGCGCGTCGGGGAGTTCGTCCCTGTGGGTGTCGGGGTGCAAATTTTTGACGCCGGCGTTGTAGAGCTGGCGCAATTTCTGTCGATCGGTGTTGGAGGGGACGCCGAAAAGCTGGTGCAGTGAGCCCTGTTGGGCGGTGAGGAGGAACTCGTCGACGGCGCGGCGTATGTCTTGTTCGGAGGTGGCGTCGAGGGGAGAGAAGGGGAAACGGGGCTTGGAGGTGGCTGGGGACGGGGCGGGCGTTTGGATGGCCGGTGCGACTGGCGGTTTGGGGGCGGTGGGGGCGGCCAGAAAGAAGGCCCTCAACGGGGCGACGAGATCGGGGGTGATGGGGACAGAAAGCCATAATCCCGGGGTATTTCCGTATTTTTTGGATATGGCTTCGGACCTGCCCATGGCGCGTTCGACCTGTCCGGGGAGCTGGATGGTTTGGTCTGTTTCGCGGACGATGAGCGTGACCGTGACAGAAGTTCCTGCGGGGGCGCTTTCAAAGGATTCCACAAAGAGGTGCTGTGTGGAAAGTTGAGATTTGTAGACGTCGAGGGCCTGCTGCTGAGTCTGAAACGTGCGCTTGAAAGAAAGCATGGACTGGCCTCCTCAAAACGGCGGCGGCCGTGTGGGCGCGCCGCATCATTGGGATTGTGGGATTAGTACAGGGACGCGATGGTGCCGGCGAATCGTTTTTCGATTTCGCGTCGTTTGATTTTGAGGGCCGGGGTAAGGAGCCCGTTGTGGATGGAGAACTCGTCGAGGACAAGGGCGAATTTCTGAGGTTTTTCGTATCCGCGGAAATCGGCGCAGATGGTTTTGAGTTCTTTGGCGAAGATGGCGCGCAATTCTTCGTTGTCGCAAAGTTCGTCGTTGGGCACATTTTCAAGATGGTGTTCGGCGCGGAATTTTTCGACAAATTCCGGGGTTGGGTTGATGAGGGCCACATTGCAGGGCTTTCCGGAGCCGAAGACGACGGAAATTCCGATGATGGTGGAATTGTTGATTTTCTCCTCGAGTGCGGTGGGGACGACGTATTTTCCGTTTTCGAGTTTGTATTGTTCTTTGACGCGCCCGGTGATCCATAGGAAACCGTCGTCGTCGAGGTATCCCATATCGCCGGTGTGGAGTCTTCCCTGTTCGTCGAGGGTGGCCGACGTGGCCTCGGGGGCGTTGTGGTATGCGCGCATGACGCATGGGCTGGTGATGACGATTTCTCCGCTTTTGTCGTCGGTATAGTCGTCGCTGTCGCGAAGGATGTCGACGCGGACGCCATCCAGGGGTCTTCCGACACTTCCGATGCGCATGAATTCCGGGGTGTTGACGGCGAGCACGGGGGAGTGTTCGGTCATGCCGTAGCCCTCGTAGATGATGACGCCGAATCCCTTAAAAAACGAGGCGACTTCTCTTGAAAGCGAGGCACCGCCGCTGATGCAGAAACGCAACGCGTTGCCAAAAGCGCCCCGGACCTTGGTGGCGATGATTTTGTCAAACACCGTATGCTGAATGCGTTCAAACGGAGAGAGTTTTCGTTCGAGGGATTTCCGTGCGATATCCTCGGAACGCTGGAAGAGGACTCTGGAGACGGGTTTGGCGTCGGCCTTGAGGTGGACGGTGTCGTAAATTTTGTTGAAGATTTTGGGCACGGAAATGAGGATCGTCGGATTGACCTCGAGGAGGTTCTGGGCGATGGTCCGGTTGGACTCGACGAGTCCGATAGAGGCCCCGATGGCCGGAAAAATGTGGAGTTCGACGGTTTTGCCGAAGGCGTGTGCCCAGGGGAGGAAAGACAGGGTGCGGTCGGTTTCGTCGATTTCAAAAGGTGCGACCGTAATCCGGCTGTTCACGACGACATTTTTATGGGTGAGCTCGACGCCTCTCGGCCGTCCCGTGGTGCCGCTCGTGTAGATGATGTCGGCCAGGTCGTCCTCGCTGACCTCCGGATCGAGGTCGAGCATGTTCTGCTGGGCCTCGATGAGGGCTTCGAGACGTTGCGGATTTTTGGCGTCCGCGGTGTGAATGCAATAGATTTTTTGAAGCGACGGGCAGTGCAGGCCTTCGATTTTTTCGCGGATAGACTCGTTGGCCACGACGGCGAGGGTTGGGAGGGCGTCCGCAAAAATGAACTCCCAGTCCTGAATCTTCTGGACCTCATACATGGGAACCGTGACGGCGCCCAACCCATACGCCGCATAGGCGGTCAACGCAAATTCGGGAGAATTGCTTGCGATGATGGCCACGCGATCTCCCTTCTTGAGTCCGTCCTGTTTAAAGAGTGCGCGCAGTTTGCGCATTTTAATGTCGAACTCCGAGTACGTCATCCACGTGTACTCGCCATTTTTTTTGACGCCCAGAAAAGGGCGTTCTCCATGCCGTTGAATGGCGTTTCGGATGAGTTCGGCGAGGGTCTTAAAGCTCCATATTTCGTAATTTGTTTTTTTTTCCATGGGTATTTGTAATCCGCAATACAATAAGGGATGAATTTTTCTGCAATTCATCCGGGAAGTGAACCGGGAATGCGTGGTCTTGACGGTCCGTGAGAGACTGTTCGGAGAATAGAGACAGAATAAAGTACATGGGCGTCTGCATTTATTCCCCATGGTTCGGCTCTTCCTGAAGATGTTTTTTTGGGGGGGAAGTCTCCCCCTACGTCGCTATTGGCTTTGCCAATACGCGCCTACCCCCTCTGGCGTGTGTTACCTCTATGCCCCTCTCCTGTCGGGAGGGGGGGGAAAGGTGCTGTCCGGACGGAAACATTTTACCCCGAGTTTTGCCTCTGTGTACATGAGGTTTGGGTTTTCTAACCGGCGTCGAGTCGGAGTTTTGTTTCGTGGATGATGTCGATGTCCCCGAATTCACCGATGAGGGTGTTGAGAAGTTTCCGGGCGTCATCGAGGAGATTCAGAGAGGCATAGAACTCGACCTCTTGGAGGGCTTCCTCGACGCGTTTTCGCTGGGCATCCGGGATGGAGGCAGGGGCGTTCGGGGCGACAGATTCCGGAGTGTCGACAGGGATGATGGTCTGCTTGGTGGGTGTCGGCATGTTGGGAAACTGGCTTTCAGGGAGGTCGTCGGTCTGATAGGGCGCCGGGGCCTGGTTTGGCGGGAAGCGCAGACCGCTGGCGTGGGGGGCTGTGGGCTGATAGGGCGCCGGGGTCTGGTTTGGCGGGAAGCGCATGCCGTTGACGTGGGGAGCTGTGGGCTGATAGGGCGCCGGGGTATGATTTGGCGGGAAGCGCAGACCGCTTGCAGGAGGCACGGGAACGTTGGAAGGCGGAGTTGCCTGAGCTGAAGATATGGAAGAGGGATGCCCCAGATGGCGTCCGTCAAAGGTGCGCTGGGGCGAGGCGGCGATGGGGCGCACGGGGGAAGGCGCTCCCGTCACGGGGATGTTTGCCTTGGAACGCGTCATCCAAGCGGGCATGGGGGCGGCCGGGGGCGCCTGATGGAGACCGGGCACGCGAGTCGTGCCGCCCACAAGGGCGTCGAAAGCGTCGTCGAGACCTTCAGAAACGTCGGCCCCGATTTGGGGCGCGTCTGCCGTGGGGGCAACGGGCGTCGAGGGGACGGCGTAACCCGGGCGAACGGGCGGTTTGCCGGGGGCATTGGGCCGAATCTGATAGGGGGAGGCAAAACCCGATACAGGCATCGCGGTTCGATGCTGTTCGAGATTTTGCAGATCTCGCATAACATCGCCGGGAATTTGACGGATGGGTTGCGGAATATCGAGGGTTCCGCGAGAAATGCGTTGTGGAGGGATAGGGGGGACTGCGGACGATCTCGGCAGATTCGGGCGGGGAAGGGGAGGTGGGGCCGAAGGTCTGGCCGGGCTTTCTGATGCCATCTGACGCGCGGGAATCCTGGGATTGGAGTGCCCTGATGCCTCGGGGGCGCTCATGCCGTAGTCCGACGGGGAGAGTCCAAACACGAGCATGAGGTTGAAGTTCTCCCATGCGCGCGGCGTGCATTTCTCGGCACGAAGTACGTGGCGTATGGCTTCGTCGAGGTCGGTCTGATAAACGGCGCGGGCTATTTTGCGTTCAATCTGGGCCAGCGACGTCATGTCCTCTTCGGCCTCAAAGATTTTGACGAGAAGCTTTAGCGCCGGAAGATTGGCCTCATCGCTGTCGATGATTTGCAGGCACAGGGCTTTGGCGGTGGGGGTGTTGCCCTGTCGGTACGCCTGAATGGCTTCCTCGTATTTTGAATCGAGCAGACGCCCGAAGGACGAATTTTCGTTTACCGAAGCCGCGGCAACCTGTGCGGCCTGTGCGGCCTGTGCGGCCTGTGCGGCATCGCGTTCTCGCTGGACTTCCGGACTGAGGACGACGTTGAGCGCGCTCTCTGACAACATGGGAACGTCATCGCCCAATGCGGCGCACACCTCCGGATCGTTGGGATTAATCTTTTGCGCACGCAACCAGATGGATTCGACGAGATCCTGAGGGCTGTTCTGGGCTTCATAAGCGCGCGCGAGTTTTTTGAGTTGTTCGAGCGCGCGAGAGGGCATGCCCATCTTGGTGTAACACGTGATGAACTGCTCGTGAATTTCCGGGGTGATATCATCCGGGGACATCGTGCCCAGCATTTCGAGGGCCTCGTGATATCGGTTCATACGGATGTAAATTCCCGCAAGGGCGTGGAGGACGTCCGGATCCTTGGGCTTGAGTTTGAGGTATTCCCGCGAGGTCTGAATGTAATCGACATATCGCTCTTTGCTGAGCAGTTGGGCCAGGGCCAGAGCATATTGGCGACAGGCGCCGTCGACATCGCCGTTTTCGAGGATCCACTTGGCGTATCGCGTGCGAGTCTGGATATTTTCGCTGTCCACGCGAACCATGGTTTGCAGGATGCGACCGTACGATCTCGTATTGGACTCGGCTTTGGCGCGCTCAAGACATTTTTCCAGCTGAAGGACGGATTCGTGAGGCAGGCCCAGGGCACTGTAAATTTCGGCCATATTCATGGCGATGTCGTCGGAATTCGGCTGGCATTTTTGTGCCTGTTTCAGGATGGCCAGAGCCTTCTGATACGCCCCCTCGTTGCGATAATTCTCGAACACCTTGAGGTAAGTCTTGGCCGCATCCTCATTTTTACCGAGACGTTCATAACTCGACGCGAGGAGCAGTAAGACTCGCCCGTCGTTGGGCTCGACATCGAGAATTTTGAGGAATTCGCGAATCGCTTTGTCATGCTGGTCTTTGTCGACGAATTTTTGTGCGGCGACCAGTGTTTTTTCTTTATCCAATGCCACGTCACAAGCCTTGTTATGTCTTTTCAGACGCCATAGCAGTTTTACGATGGATGCTCATAAAGCTGAGCATTTTGACCGATAAATACAGGATAGGGAAAACAGAGTGCTAGAGAAAATGTGGGCGTTGCGGGGGGATTTTAGCCTGATGCACAGGCGCGGAGTTCCATGATGGCAGCGGCATAGTCGGTGTGAGAAAAAATCCCAGACCCTGACACGAAAATGTTGGCACCGGCATGGGCTGCACGGCCAATGGTGTTGGCATGGATTCCACCGTCCACTTCGATGGGAAGATCCGGATAAAGCGTGCGCAACGTCCTGATTTTGGCCGTACACGCGTCGATATAGGATTGGCCGCCAAAGCCGGGATTGACCGTCATGACGAGGACAAAGTCGATGAGTTCCCTGACATATTCAAGGCATGACACCGGTGTATGCGGATTGAGACTGACCCCGGCACGGCAACCGAGCTGGCGGATGGTTTGAAGGGTACGGTGGAGGTGGACACAGGCTTCGGCCTGGACGGTCAGGGTGTCCGCTCCCGCCTTGGCAAAGGCCCCAAGAAGACTGTCGGGCTCGACAATCATCAGATGGACGTCGATGGGCATGTCTGTCGTGCGACGCAGAGAGGCCAAAACCGGTATACCCACCGAAATGTTTGGAACAAATCGGCCATCCATCACGTCAAAATGGAGCCAGTCCGCCCCGGATGCCTTCAAACGATGCACTTCCTCACCAAGACGACAGAAATCCGCCGACAAAAGGCTTGGTGCAATCAGATGTTTGTCATGAGGGATATGCGATAGGGTCATTATACGTTGTCCTCGTCTTCGACAGCATCTTCGGGCGGCACCGGATATATCGCATCCGGCGCCACTGAGACATACTGTGTCTGCGGTTGATAGGTGTCGTCGAGAAATTTTTCGTAGGTCTCCTCCCCATGGCGGAGTGTGATGCGGCTTCTAAGCACGCGGTATCCCACTTTGCCGCGCTTGGTGATCCGTATGGTGCCGGGGTCTAAGGCCGGATCGACGGAGATGATCTCTTTAAACGGTATTTCTGCGGCGACTTCCTGACGGAAAAGAACGCGCGACTCGCGCGGCGCATCCGAATAAAACTGGGCTGTTAGGGTATTATTTTCTGTCCTTACGCGCAAGACGATGGGATGCTCAAGCGTATTTCTCACCCTGAGGTCGAGAACGGGGTAGCTGACGACGGCATCCATGCCCCTGGCAATGTAGCTCGACGGAAGGGAGTGGTTGTAACGTTCGACAATATCGAGCCCGGTCAGAAGGGCTGCGGCATGTACCGTCGAAGATACCTGGCATGCCCCGCCGCCCAGCCCCTCGACGAGTTGGCCCTGTTCGATGACGGGAGCTTCCTTAAATCCCCGTGCCTCGCTGCGTTCACCCACCCAGGCGTTGTACGAAAACTCCGCTCCCGGCATGAGAAAAAGACCGTCTAGTTTCGACGCCGCAAGCTTGACGTTGGTCGTACGGTTGCGGGAGGGCGAGAACGTCGTCTCATAAGAACCGATAAGCACAGCAGGCTCAAATCCCGCGTAAGCCGCCGGATCGGCCGATCGCGAAGGAATTTCGTCGATTTGGAGGGCAAACGACGTGTCCCCGCGCCGCACGGATTCAAGAAAGCGCCTGGCCGTCCCCTCCGTGTCCAGCTTGCGTCCGTGTATGCCGGGAATGACGCGATGGAGGGACTCGGACCATCGCCCTTCAAGGGCGTCACTGTCGATGCGTGCACGCGCCGCATCCAGAAAGGATTCAAGTCGCACTGGGAAAAAGAGAACAAGGCGGCCTTCGCTGCGCGCGAGAACCTGACCACCTTCACGGATGGCCTTATCCAGACATTCGCGGGCCTGGGCCGGTGCCCCGCACAATGATACCACGCCGAGCTCTTCGGCCGAATAATGAGAGATGCGCGTGGGATCCTGCACTTCAAAACGCACCGGCGGACACGTGGAGACGCATGACTCTCGAGCTGTACGAATAGAGGGCTCCCCATCGCCGTCTTTTTCTCCCACAGCCGCCTCTTCTGATGCCGGTTCGGCATAAACCTCAGGCGTTGTAAGACGCTCCGTGCGGCTTGCGGCGGACTGCTGTTCCAGGGATAACGGACGCTCGCCCAATGAGAGGTTCTCACCAGAACCGCACCCCGTCATCCCTATGACGATGGAGAAAAACACGCATACCCGTTTCATCGGGGAGTCCTATTCGTCTTCGTCCGCGGAATCCTCGTCTCCAAGCTCGTCCCCAAGCTCGTCCTCAAGCTCGTCCTCAAATCCTTCCTCTTCCAACGCCACCTCATGGTCTTCTGGCGCATCGTCGACGGGCAGGGGGGTGATATCCCCCTCGTCGTCGGCAGAATCCGAAAACGCGGCAACGGCGACGACGTGTTCGTCGGCGCCCGTGTTCATCAGCTTGACACCCGATGCCCCGCGTCCAGTGATGCGGATCTCATTGACGCGAGTGCGGATGATTTTACCGGCGTTCGTCGCCAGCAGAAGATGTTCGTCGTCCTGGACGATAAGGGCTCCCACCACATGGCCGTTGCGCTCGGTGGTGTTGATGGCGCGCAGCCCAATACCGCCACGACCTTTGACGGCGTGTTCGCGGATGGGGGTGCGCTTGCCATACCCATTCTCCGTCACCGTCAGAAGAAGGCCGTCCGGATCGTGAACGACGACCATCGCAGCGACATGATCGTCGTCGCGCAGTTTCATTCCGCGAACCCCCATCGACGTTCGCCCCAGAGCACGCAATTTCGACGGATCAAAGTGAACGGCAAGACCGCGGGCCGACATCAGAATGACCGTATCATGGTCGTCAAGAAGACGCGCATCGATCAGACGATCCCCCTCACGGAACGTCAGTGCCCTGAGCCCGTTCTTGCGGATATTCTTGAACTGAACACACTCTATTTTTTTGATAAGGCCATTTTGGGTGGCCATGACGATGTGCCCCCTGGGCTCGCCCTCAGGCAAGGGCAGAATCGTTTCCACGCTTTCGTTCGGTTCCAGTTTCGGAAGCATGTTGATGATCGGACGCCCCTTTGTCGTGCGGCTCCCTTGCGGAATGGCATACACCTTGAGCATAAACACCCGACCCATCGACGTGAAAATGAGAATCCTCTGGTGACTCGACGCCAAAAACATGTCGCGCACATAGTCATCTTCTTTTGTCCCCATTCCCTTTTTGCCCTGACCGCCGCGTTTCTGCGCCTGATATTCACTCAGCGCCTGGCGTTTGATGTAGTTCTGCTGGGTACGCATGACCATGCAGTACTCTTCGGCAATCAGATCCCCATCTTCAAACGCAATCCCGTCGTCGACGATTTCAGTGCGGCGAGCATCTCCATAAAGCGCTTTGATCTCGCTAAATTCCTGGGTGATGATCTCGTCAATGCGTTCCTTCGATTTTAGAATGGCCTCGTAATCCTGTATCTCGCGGAGAAGCTGCGCCAGCTCGTTCAGAATCTTGTCCCGCTCCATTCCCGTGAGACGTTGCAGACGCAATTCCAGTATCGATTTCGTCTGCATCTCGCTGAACGAAAAACGTTCGATAAGACGATCCCGCGCAATATTGGCATCCTCGCTGTTGCGGATGATCGAAATCACTTCGTCGAGATGATCCAGCGCAAGCCTATACCCCTCCAAAATGTGCGCGCGTTCACGCGCCCGACGCACGAGGTAGATCGTCCGACGCACGATCACGTCGCGACGGAAATCGATAAAATACGACATCACGTCCTTGAGCGGCAAAACCATCGGCCGGTTGTTGACGATCGCAAGCATGATGATGCCAAACGTCGATTGCAGCTGGGACTGTTTGTACAGCTGGTTGAGAATCACCTGAGGCGGCGCGTCTTTCCGCAATTCAATAACCACGCGGATCTCCCCTCGCCCGGATTCGTCGCGAATATCCGTAATCCCTTCGATCGCCTTCGTCTTGGCCAGATGCGAAATCTGTTCGACGAGTTGCATTTTGTTCACCTGATACGGAATCTCTCGAATAATCAGCGCGTTGTGCCCGTGAACCACGTCCTCGTCCACCCGGGCCCGGACCTGAATTTTGCCGCGTCCAGTCTCGTAGGCCTCAAATATGCCTCGCCGCCCATGGATCGTGCCATACGTCGGAAAATCCGGGCCCTTGATAAACTGCATCAAATCTCGCGTCGTACAGTCCGGATTCTGGATTAGGTGAATGAAGCCGTCACACACCTCAGTCAGGTTGTGCGGAGGGATGTTCGTCGCCATCCCGACCGCTATCCCGTTCGACCCGTTGACGAGCAACAGAGGCACTTTCGTCGCCAACACCACGGGCTCCGTTTCCTCGCCGTCAAAGTTGGGGATGAAATCCACCGTATCTTTGTCCAGATCGCACAGAACGTTCGTGCTCAGTTTGGCGAGCTTGGCCTCCGTGTATCGTTGGGCGGCGGCCTTGTCGCCGTCCTCATTGCCAAAATTGCCCTGCCCGTCGACGAGACAGTACCGCATGTTCCAGGGCTGGGCCAGGCGCACCAGCGCATCATAAGCCGCAGAGTCCCCGTGCGGATGGTACTTGCCAATGACGTCACCGACGATACGCGCCGACTTCTTCGTCATCTTGTCACAGCCGATCTTCGTCATCGCGTACAAAATACGCCGATGCACCGGTTTCAGGCCATCACGGACGTCAGGAAGCGCTCGCCCCACAATGACGCTCAGAGAATACGCCAGATAACTCGTCTCGAGTTCTTCCTCGATGTTGATCTGTTCGACGTTGACAGACGGTTTCACTTCCTCAGACATGCAACGGGCCTCCTAGTCCCTTCAAAATCGCGGGCCTTCTACCATATTTTCCTCAAAGTCAGCCCGATTTTTTGCCGTCCCCTTTGCGCCCCGGGCGCATACGGGGCGCGGCGCGCCGCTATGCCTGACGGCATACGCGGCGCGGGCGTCGCCTATGGCCGGAAGCCCTCCGGCCATACGTCGCCGCCGCCGTGAAGGGGGCGGCGTGACACAAAAAAGCGCTTTCGGAGGCCGGGCTCCGAAAGCGCCGTGTCCCGGCCTCGCGGCCGGTCACTTCTCATGCCTCATGACTAGTCGATTTTTCTGCCCATGAACAGGGCTGCGCCCGTCTGGCGTTCCACGATGGAAAATACAAACGGATGATCGGCATGAAAGACGACAGGTTCGGCCTGGGGCGGACGTATCGACATACGCATCATCATGACGCCGGCCGTCGCGGCCGCCGCTTCGGCCCCGTCTTCGTTGACGTCGATGTACGCTTTGTGAAACACATCCGACACTTTCAGATCCCGTCCGCCCGAAATGCCAGTAAAATCGGCATCGTCCGTAAACGCAAGCTTCATCCCGGCTCCGACGAGCAGGTCCTTGAGTTTGACGTCCGCTTCGATGCGGAACTTGGGAAGTTTGAGATCAACCTGTTTTTCCTCAAGTTTTCCAATCAGAGCGCGCAACGATTCGGCGGTCAGCGAGGATTCGACGTCGTGCAACGCCTTGGTCACGTCGCCATCGGCAGACACCTTGGGCAGGATGATGAGCATGCCGTAGGGAGAACCCGTAAATTCGAGAAGCGCCGCGTCAAAGGTGTCGCCCGAAAAATGCCGGAAATCCTTGACCTGGTGCATCATGTCGACTTGAATTTTGCCCGTGGCAACCGAAAAATCCTCCTTTTGAGTCGCATCGGCTTTGAACGGATTGGCCCAGGGGGCTTTGAAATAAATCGCGTTGGTCAGCACCATGCGCGTATCCCCGCCGACTGACCCCGATGGAAGGATGTCCTTGATCTTCTCGTGGGTGGCCTGAGCCACATGCGCGTTGATGGTCTGACGGGCGTCATCCGGAGCGTTCATAAAGTCGACGGGCACCTGTTCGGCATGGTAATTCTGCTTGATATTCTGAGCATAGGCATCGGTGACGCTGAACTTTTTGTCGATCCACACCCGATTATCCACGCTAACCGTCACCGTGTCGGCGAATTCGCCCAAAAGCTTTGCCTCGACCTCGGCCCCGGCTTTGCTCAGGCCGTCGGCCTCGGGAAGGGCCAGGGCTGAGCGCATTTCTTTGGCTGTCTGGCCACAGGCCCCGTCGAGAATCATGCCCAGGGCACGTTCGGCCGAAAATGCCGAGGCCACAGTTGTCCCTTTGCTTGCGGCCAGCATTTTGAGGGCAAAAGCGTTGTTGGCATCCGCCCAGTCGGTGGCTGTGGCCACTTTGTCGGTCTTCAATCCTTCACACGTCACGGTATCCTCCGTCGTTTGGGTCACGGCCTGTGTCGCTTCGGCCGACACAGGCACTTCGGCGGCACTCGTCGGCTGCGTTTTGGAACATGCGCCTAAACTCAGTGCAAGCGCTCCAAGCACAAAATAATGCAACAGTTTCATCGTTCTCCTCTTCTTGTGTCTATGTACAAAAAAGACGCACTTTTTGTCGAAAAGTGCGTGATGCCGGTACCATTCACGATCCTGTGCAATAAGTCCATAAAATAACCGCTTTGGGAAATTTCTGGTATGCAGAGCCAGGGGATGTTTGAGCGCGCGTTTGATCGTTTCAAACGATGACGCTTGAGATATGCGCGCCGTGCGGCTTCCTTATTGGGATTGTGGCATGGAAGGAAAACCGCCTTCGTCCGGGGGCGAGAACATGACGGCATGCGTGTGACATGGGGTGTCGCTCGCCCAAAAAAAGACCCAGTGATACATCATGTCTTTTTGGGCCCCGCCCCCGCCGCCACCTGACCATTTGTGTCATTTGTAAAATACAGCTCGGCGGCGGGGGCAAGAACCTCACTCGTTCTTCCCCCGGACGTACCAAAACCGGATCTTACATGGTGCCCATCGAGGGTTCACGTCTGTCATTCGTCAATGAGCCGGGCGTGAAGGGCGTGTGCGAACGCGCATCGATGGTTATGTCGCTTTGTGCATCAGGACCACTTGAGGTTCATCGACATCCTCCTTTTTTTGGGTATCGCGCCATGTGACACCGTCAGAGGGATGATGCACGGTCGTCGTTTTTGTGACGTTTTTTTTTGATTTTTTGTGAAGACGCATTTCGCGATAGGGGCGTGTACAAGAGTCATGCAAGGATCCGTGCGCAAGACGTGCAGAAAAAACTCGAGGTGCGAAAGCGGGCAGGTGGACATGCAGAGTTGGAGGGGGGCGCGGCGTATGCGCGCAAGGCCGAAGGCCTGAGCACATAGACGCG
>CAMCLY010000064.1 GCA_945875805.1 uncultured Myxococcales bacterium
ATGCTCCCCTCTCCCCATGGGAGAGGGGCCGGGGGTGAGGTCGGTTTTGGTGGAGGTTTTTTGTTTTTGGGTGAAGCATGCTCCCCTCTCCCCATTGGAGAGGGGCCGGGGGTGAGGCCGGTTTTGGTGGAGGTTTTTTTGTTTTTTGTGAAGCATGCTCCCCTCTCCCCATGGGAGAGGGGCCGGGGGTGAGGCCGGTTTTGGTGGAGGGACTTCGTCCCCCCACGCAAAAAAGCTACATCTTGATCGGTTGAGTAAGGGACTGTCGAATCCAACCGGCACTTCGATGGAGGGCGGCAGAGACTTCGGCGGTGGCATATTTGAGGACTTCGGCGCCAAATTCAAAGCGTCGCAACAGTCCCTGGACGGGAATGCATTGAATTTGTACAAATCGGGTCAGTTCGCCGATGAGATTTTCCCATGTGCGTTGTTCGCCATACACGCCTTCAAACCAGGTGATGAACATCAGGGCATCCAACTGGGCGATTTTGAGTCCATAAGTCCGTGATTCGTTGGCGATTTTGAGGAGTTCTTCGTAATACCAACGGCCTGGAGAGAAGTAGACATTGATTTTGATGATATGAAGGCGGGCGAGATGAGCCTGTTCGAGATATTCGGAGGTTTGGGCGATATCGTATGCGAGTTTGTAATATTTTTCGGCACCGGCAAAGTCGCCTCGGCATTCGGAGAGGAGGCCGAAACGGAGATAGAGTTCGGAGCGTCCGGCGTTGGACTGATGGACATCGAGCAACATTTCGGCCTGATTGAGGTTATTCTGAGCGGCGTCGAAGTTGTTTTGATAAATGCAGATCCATCCAATTAAGGAAAGGATGTCGACCTGTGCGTTGAAATTGTCTGTTTTTTGGAACTGAGCCAGTGCCTGTGAGGCGAGGGTCATGGCATTGTCGAACTGGGCGTGAGCGAGTTCGATTTTGGCGAGCAAAGCCTGACATCTGGCGTTTCCGACGGCATCGTGAAAATCCTTAAAGATGGGCATACTTCGCAGGATAAACTTTTGTGCTTCGTCGTAGATGAGTTGCTGGATGTTGATCTCGCCCATTTGTGCGAGGGCATTGGCGAAGCCGAGCTGATCGCCGAGTTTCTGGGTAATTTCGATGGCGGCCTCGTTGGAGAGGTGTGCGTCATCGGGTCTCATGAAAATGCCGTATGTTTTGGAGAGTGCGAGCAGGACGTCGGCCTCATCGGCGGTATTGCCCACGGTCTGGTAATTTTTTTGTGCGGCGAGAAAACACTCGTGCGCCTGACGATACGCGCCCAACGCGAGGTAAATGATGCCCAGTTCATAGAGGGCGTCTCCCATGAGATCAAAGTCTGCGGCGTTGGAGCTGTAATCATAAGCCTTTTGGAAGCAGGCGAGTGCGGCCTGCCAATCGGCTTTGAGCTTTGACAATTTGCCCATGCCGAGGAGCAGTTTGCTCTGAACGCTTGGGATGTCGCCGGTGAGCGTATTTTTTGCGCGTGTGTAGTTTGCGCTGGCCTCATCGAGTTGATTTTGTGCCAACGCAAGTTCGGCCAGACCGCAATAGGCGAGTCCCTCGAGCTGGTGATCCTGGCTTTGCTGGGCGAGGGTGATGGTTTTGGAAAAATAGTCTTTGGACGGACCGTATTCGGAGAGCCTCAGCGTGAGATCGCCCAGCTGATGATAGACATTTTTCTGTCGTTCGATGGGCTCGTCGGCGTCGAAGAGGGGGAGCATTTCCTCGTAGAGTTTGCGAGCCTTGAGGAGGTTGGTATTTTGCAACGTCGCGTTGGCGGCGTAATTGAGGTATCGCAGGGCATTTTTTTTATCGCCGCCCAGCTTAAAGTGTCGCGCGACGTCTTCCAAATCGATGAAGAGATCGGTCTCGCTCAAGGCTTCTTTGGTACGAGCGACGTTGAGGTGGAGTTCGGGAGAGGAATCGATGTTAAAGAATTCGACGACGTGTGGGTGAATAAATTCAAACGACATGTCGGCGTCCCACTGACGGCGGAGAATGCCTTCACGTCGCCAGACTTCGAGCGCCCGGCTTGTATAATCGAGAAGCCCGTACTGTCCGTCGCGCCGGAGCAGGGCTTCGACGGTGGAGAGGGAGAAGGTTTCGCCCATCAGCGCGGCCCGGCGCAGGATTTCACGGTATTCTGGGCGATTGTATTTTCGGACGATCTGATCGATGCGTTTGAGAGAAATTTTTTCGATGGAGTTTGGAATGACGAGTTTTTGTGCATCATCGCTGCCGAGAGCCTGTTTTTCGTCGAGGATGTATCGCAAGACGAGGTTGAGAAAGAGGGGGTTTCCTTTGGAGAGCTGCATGCACTGATTGGCCATGGGACGTTGCATTTTGACGGCATTGTCGATGATGGCGGCGCAATCTTTTTTGTTGAGCCATGCGAGCTGCATCTCGCGGTAGTAGACGTGTTCGAGTCGGTTGAGTCGTTCGATGAGCATCTGGAGTTCTCGGTTGTTGACGAGTTCCGGGTGTCTGAACGTGGCGACGAGGAAGATGGGGCGCTGTTTGGTGACGGTGGAGAGTGCGATTTTCCACAAAAAATTGAGGCTATCGGTATCGGCCCAATGGATATTTTCGACGGAGAACATGATGGGGGCGACGCGGGCCAGGAGGTCAAAGAACTCCTCGAGGCGGATTTCGGTCTGTTCGCGTTCGTCGCCGGCCTGTCCGTATTTTCCGACGATGAAGTGTGTCATGAAGGTGATGAGGTATGAATCGGAAATGTCGTATCGTGCGAGGGCGCGTTTGATTTCGTTTTGGGCGTCGGATGCGTCGTCGGACTGGACATTGAGGAAGTTTCGCAGGGCGTTGCGTATGGCCGAAAAGGCGAGGTAACTCTGAGGCAGGAAAGATGCGCTGATGCGCAGTCCGTGTGTGAGTTCGAGGAAGATGTCGCTGAACTTGCTGACGAGAGCGGTTTTGCCGATGCCCGTCTGTCCGGTGACGACGATGGCGGTTCCGCATCCCTCGTTGAGTCCCTTTTGGACGATGGAGGAGAACTCGTCGAGTTCGGCCTGGCGTCCGACAAAGAAATCCTTGATGGAGCTGCTGACTTCGGACGCGGCCGAGCGAGGCTCGGCGAGGGATTTCCAGCGAGCCTGAACTTCAAAGTCGGCGTTATTGACCTCGATGCCGCGGGTTTCTTCGTTGAGCTGATAATCGCGCAAGAGTGCGGAGGCGTTTTGGGGTCGTTTGAGGGGGTCTTTTTCGACGCAACGCGCGACGACTTTGCCCAGGAAGGTGTCGCGCAGTTCGTCTGGGAGTGGTGGAACGGGCTGTCGGACCTGCTTGAGGAGCACCTCCATTTTGTCGGCCCCGTCGACGGCGCGTTTTCCGGTGAGCATTTCCTGGAGGATGAGTCCGAACGCGTAGATGTCGGCGGAGGTGGTCGTGCCTTTTCCCATGGCCTGTTCGGGGGCCATGTAATGCGGTGTACCTGGTGCGCGTCGTTTTGCGGTGAAGTGTGGTGCCTCGACGGCCTTTCCCCGTATGCTCAGGGTTTCGTCGGACAAATTTTTGACGAGTCCGAAATCGAGCACCTTGACGAAGTCCTTCTCGCCGTACTGTTCGCACAGCATGAGGTTTGAGGGCTTGAGGTCGCGGTGCACCATGCCGCGTTCGTGGGCTTCGCTCAGGGATTTGAGGATCTGCTGGCTGATGTGGAGACAGCGTTCGTAGCTGAGCGCGCCTTCCTGTTTGAGGACTTCCGTGAGCGTGAGCCCATCGAGCCATTCCATGGCGATGAAGAGAAGTCCGGTGTCGGTCTGGCCGTAGTCGAAAATCGTGATGGTGTTGGGGTGTCTGAGCTGGCTTGTGAGGAGGGCTTCCTGCCGGAACTGCTCGACATAATCGCTGTTGTTGGAGACGACGTCGGGGAGGAGAACTTTGAGGGCGATTTCGCGCCCGAGGTTATCTTGCATGGCGCGGTATACCGCACCGAATCCGCCCAAACTCATGCGCTGAATGATCGTGTACCGATCGGCCAGGCGGTCGCCGGGATTGGGAAGTTCTGGTTTGACGACGTCAGTCATTTTTTACGCTCATCACGAAAAAAGGGGGCGGTTGCGAAACACGACATGCGCCTCCCATACGTATTAAATCCATCATGCCGCGCCATTATAACGCAGACGAATTTTTTTGAAAAGGCGCGGCCCATGTGGATTCGCGGGGCGTATGCGCGCAGGGCAACGAGCACATAGCCCCGCGGGGCAAGCCGTATCGCCTCTGGCGATAGGCGCCCCTCCCGCTCTCCACCATGTGCAATTATTTCAGGGAGAGTGCGACGCGGGCAAAGACCTCGCCTCGCTGTGCATAGCTTTTGAACATGTCGTAGCTGGAGCATCCTGGGGAGAGCATGACGACGCGGCATTCATTTTTGAGGGCGAGTTCATAGCCGGAGCGGACGGCTTCCTCGAGGGTGGCGCAACGGTGGATGGGGCAGGGGATGGCGCTGAGGATGGCCTCGCGGCAGAATCGGTCGGTGATGGCCCCGATGAGCATGATTTGTCGGACGTTTTTTTTCATCCGTTCGATCCATTCGCCCAGGGAGAGGCCCTTGTCGACGCCGCCGACGATGAGGACGGTTGGTTCGTCGATGGTGTCGAGGGCGGCGATGCCTGCGTGAGGATTGGTGGCCTTGGAATCGTCGATGAACGTGATGCCGCGGTGCGTGCATATCGTTTCGATGCGGTGTGGCGGGAGTTTGTAGGTGTCGAGTGCCGACGTGATGCGATCAAAGGTGCAGCCCATGCACAGGGCGGCCAGGATTGCGCCCATGGCATTCATGATGTTGTGGCGGCCGCGGATTTTGAGAAAATCGAGCGGGAGGCAGTGGAGATCGGTGTTGAAGTAGACGAAGATGGCACCGTCCTCGTGGTAGGCGAAGTTGACGGCGTCGTTGGGAATGTCGCGCCGTTGTGCGCCATACCAGCATTTTTTGGCGAGCGTCATGTCGCCCCACTGGTGGATTTCCGGGTCGGAGGCGTTGAGGATGACGATGTCGTCGGGCGTCATGGTCTGGAGCGGACGCCGTTTGGTTTCGACGTATTTTTTCCAGTCGCCGTGAAAATACTCGCTGTGATCTTCGGCGATGTTGGTGGCGATGAGGATGTGGGGTTTGAAGGACGGGCAGAAGGCGAGCTGGAAGGCGCTCGTTTCGACGACAAAACAGTCGGCGCGGTTGGGCGTCTGGATGACGTGCGAAAGGGGGATGCCGATGTTGCCGCCCATGTGGTTTGAGACGTTGCACTCGTTGAGGATGTGCGAGGTGAGGGTGGTGGTGGTCGTTTTTCCGTCGGTGCCCGAAATGGCGACGATGGGCACCTGGGTTGCGCGTGCGGCGATTTCGAGTTCGGCATAAATGGGGATGCCGCGCGTCTGAGCCTCGACAAAGATGGGGCTTGAGGGTTCCAGTCCGGGGCTGGTGACGATGACGGAGGCGGCGCCAATTTCGTTGTGCCCGAGGACGAGGCGCGTGCCCCTGGGGAGTTTGGCTTCAAAGTCGGCCCGCCGCGATTCATCGGCGGTGTCCGAGGCGACGATGTTTTTGTGGAAAGAGGCCAAAAGATGCGCCACGGCAATGCCCGAATCGCCGAGACCAAAAACCGCGACGGTCGTATGCTTGGGAAGGGGATCGAGAAGTTGTGTCATATTTCCGATATATTAAAAGTCCTGAAACTGTACGAAAAAACCCCGAGCCACAGGGCACAGGGTATATGTGGGTGTTATATCCCAGTGCCACGCGATGTCAATCGTTGTCCGTCTGGGACTACGGCATTGGGATGCGCTTTTTTTGGGGGGAGGTGTCCCCCCAACGCGGCTATCTCGGCTTTGCCTCAATACGCCGCGCCCCCCTCCTCGCCAAGGACGCGATGGTTTCCGCGAGGCAACGCATGGAGCGGCCCACTTCGGGGGGGATGCGCCACGTCGACACAGATTTGCCTTTCCGATGTCGATAAATCGTTGAGGATATGGGGCGGTTGGAGTACAATTGGTGTGTTTTTTCTGATGGGATTCCCGGCAAGTCCGGGCGTGATGGGATGTCCTCTTATTTATGGTTTCAGTTTCAGAAAACCGTTGTCCGAAATGTGGAAGTCCGTTGCCGCGTGGGGCGAGTTACTGCCAGCGATGCGGGACGCGCGTGTTTGTCGGGGAGGAAGGCGATTTGACTTCCGATCCGTATCTCGGGACGGTCATTGACAATACGTTTGAAGTTCAGTCGATTCTCGGCACGGGGAGCATGGGGATCGTCTACAAGGCGCGCCACCGGGTGCTCAACTGCGACGTGGCCCTCAAGGTTTTGCGCCATAATTATCTCAACGACCGCGTCATTCAGGTGCGTTTCCAGCGCGAGGCGCAGGCGGCGAGTAGCCTTTCTCACCCCAACATCATCCGCATTCTGCATTTTGGCCGCACGCAGCTCAACGCGCCGTACATTGCGATGGAATGTCTCGACGGGCTGGAGCTTTCGAGCCTTGTGCCTCGCGAATTTCCGCTTTCTCCCAAGCGCGTCTGTCACATCGTCAGCCAGACGGCCCGCGCGCTGGGCGCGGCGCATCGCGCCAACATTATTCATCGCGATCTCAAGCCCGCCAACATCATCGTCATTCACCCCGGGAACGAGGAAGTCGTCAAGGTGCTCGATTTTGGGATTGCCAAGATCTCCGATATCGAGGGCGAGGGTTTGACGCGCGAAGGCGCGGTATGCGGAACGCCGGCGTTTATGAGCCCGGAACAGGTGCTTGGCAAGGACGTGACGTTTCTTGCCGACATTTTCAGTCTTGGCAGCACGATGTACTTCATGCTGACGTGCCGTCTGCCGTTTCAGGGCGACACCCTGGTCGACATGTCGCGTTCGATCATGACGACCACCCCCACGCCGCCGAGTCAGGCGCGTCTGGACTGTTATGTCGCCCCCGAACTCGAAGCCATCTGTCTCAAGGCCATGGCCAAAGATCCGCGCGACCGTTTTTCGTCGGCCGACGAAATGGCCGACGCGCTCGACGCCATCTATCCCGCGTTGCCTGACCGCGCCCCCAACATCAAACCGCGCATCGTCGTGGGGACGGCCGACGTCGGCGAAGATCTTTCGGGCAAAACCCAGTATGCCATGGATCAGTATGACGAGGAGGACGAAGAAGGCGGCACCGTCGTCGAAATGCCCGCCTATCCGTCGTCCACCTCAAGCGTCATTGCCACCGAACAGGGGCGAGAATCCGGCGTCGGAGCTGCCATCTCGCAAATCGTGTCGAGTATTTCGAGCGTTTTGCCGTCTTTGTCCGGCTCGCCCAAGGCGCCCTATTCGGCCCCTCAGACCGACCATGTTCCACCACCGCCCGCCGACATGCCTTCCTCATCCGCCGAACTCGTTCAGCAAAGGAAACGGTTGTTGCTGGGCATCGTCTGTATCCTTGTGAGTCTCTGCATTTTGATCGTCGGCATCATCATGCTCGTCACTTGGATCACCCGGCCAGAACCTTCGCCAAAGCCTGTGGTTGCCGTCGTGGAGGATGCGTCAGAGCCCGCCATTTCTCATGCCGAACAGACTCGCCTGTGCGACCTGAGCCTTCATCCGTACTCAGAATCCGCCCTTTTGGGGGCCATTTACGGCATCCCCGAAGTGACACAGGCCATGCGGAACGCGCTCAACGCGCCCACCGACGTCGAACCGCAGGATACCGTTGCCACGGACGAACCGTCCGGTGACGAGGTCGTCAAGGCCCCGTCCCAGGAAAACACTCCCCAAAAGACGGCATCCCCTCAGAAAACGACCGCCAAAAAATCGTCGTCCGCCAAATCGAGTGCCAAATCGAGCGCCAAAAAATCATCGTCTGCCAAATCCAAGCTGTCTCAGGCCATGAAACTCGAATCCACCGACAAAATCAAAGCCTGCGCCATGTACAAAGTCATCCTCAAGGACCCGTCGCTGTCACAGTCCGACAAACTCAAGGTTCAGGCCAAACTGCGCAGTTGTAGCCGTATGACCATCTAGGGGGAAGCCCGTGTCGCGAAGAAATCAGGCGATACGCGATCGCCGTACCCGTGCGACGATATGGATGGTCATTCTGGCCGTCATCGCACTGATCATTGCCTGTCGTCACCCCTTCATCTGGAAACAGGAATCGAAAATCGCGCCCGGCGTCCCGATAGGTCTCGAAGCCGTGAGCGACTTTCTCATCGTCATCGACGAATCGACGTTTGATCCGAGTCCAAAATCGTTTTCGGACATGTCATTTTCACTGGCATGGCTCAATACGTTCCAACAGGAGATCGGGCCGACCTCCTTGTGGTCGGCCCCGCGTTTTGCCGAAGCCGATCTCGGCAGCACTCGCGTCATCGTTCTCACCCAGTCGGTTTCACGGCATGACGACTGGACGCCCAAAATTCGCGGTTTTCTGGAGCGCGGTGGGGTCGTCGTGATGGAAATGCCGCAAGGAGACCTGCGCGGGCTGGCCTCCCCCGACGGCAAGGGCGGACTGCGCACGCCACAGAGTTTTACGTTTGCTCAAGGACTCCCCCAGGATCTCATGGCGGCCCTGTCCGACCTCAATCTGGCCGACATGACCCAAATCGTCGGATCCGCAGGGCCGCTCGACGACGCCCAGACATGGCTCACCATCGACGGCGTCCCCGTCATCACGTCCAAAAAATACGGTGCGGGCCGCGTCATTACCGTCGATTTCAACTACGGCATGATCCTGACCGCCCTCCAGCAGGGACGCCCGCTCGACGATTTTTCCATCCGAAACGTCCGCGCGTCGAGCCTCATCGAGACCGAAGACCTCGCCCGAACCGGCGATACTTCTCTCCCACGCGCCGATATTCTGGAGCGTTTCCTCGTCCATGGGGTCATCAATGACGCCATGCCCGTCGTCGGATTCTGGCCTTTCTTTGACGGCATGAGTGGCGCCCTCATCGTCTCTCACCACGAACAGGGGGCCGGGGACGTCGCCCTGTGGATGCCCCAGTTTGAGTCGACGTTCAAGGCCACCTCGACGATCTTCGTCAACGCCCCCATGGCCATCACCGACGACGGCCTCCATCAGCTCGAAAAATTTCAGACCGAGGTCGGTCACGCATTCACTCTGGATGCGCCCGGAACCTCCATGGAACCTCTGGGGTGGTTCAAATACTCCCCCGTCTGGCGTCAGTTCTCCCTCGACCAGCAGGCCCAGACCATGCGCGATCTCCTGGACAGCAACGCCATGCCCGTATCCTCCCAATCCCGGGACGGCCTGTGGAGCGCCCATTATACCCACGCATTTCAGAGAATCGCCGCCGCGGGATTCCGTGCGGACGCCTCCTATCGGGCCCCCGAAGACACTCCCGGCTATGCCTTTGCCACCGGGCTTCCCTTCATTCCGCTCGATACCAACGGACTCGTCTTCAACCTGGTCGAATACCCCGTCGTCTTTCCCAAACTCGAGACAGACGACCAGCTCCAGAAACTCACGGCCCTGCTCAAGGACAGCGAGTCTCGCTCGCACGAAGCCATCGGCGTGTCTTTCGACGCCCTTTCCTATCCCCAGAAGCCGGATTTCAAAAAATTCCAGATTTGGCGCGACGCCTATCAAATCGCCACCCATCACAAACACTGGATCACGAGCATCTTGAATTTCATGCGTTTCTCGCGTGCACGCGTCACGGCCGAACTCAAATCGCGATCCGTCGAGATGCGCGTCGCCAACAAACCTTCGGTCATCCTCAGACTGGAAATCCTCGCTCCCGAAGCGGGCATGTCGATCACCGTGCCCAAGTTCCACCAAACGCGGGCGTTTGCCGAAGCCCGGCGCGGTGTCCAGCGCGTGCGCGAGGATATCGTCCTGGCCGACCCCATCGCCGCCACCCCGGTATCCCTGGGCGGATTCGACCGAATCCTCATTCCCCTGACGCGCGGGTTCAACGCCATCGACGTCATCTATGAATAAACGACCATGAAAAGCGATTCCTCCTGGTTCCACCGGTTTAAAATCGACCTCATCCTCATCGCCATTCTGGCCGTGGGGGCACTGGCATGGGGGATCCATCGCCATCCCTTCACCCTGTCGACCTCCGATCCCTTTGCCGCCGCCGTCATGCCCCAGCAGCTCGGCCAGTCCTCGATACTCCTGGTTCTTCCCGACAACGCCCCCACGGCCGAATCCTTCCCCGGTTACGATTTTTCCTTTGCCTGGTACAACGCCCTCTCACAGACCTTTGGCCCCTTTTCCATCGCGCTTGTGCGCGACATTCAGTCCGCCCAGGACCTCCGCGCCCAGCTCATCGTCATCCCGCAAAAGACCGCCGAAGCCTTCAGCGAATCCCAGATTCAGCTCGTTTCACAGGCCGTTCAGCAAGGCGCCAGCCTCGTCATCGAAATGCCTCCCCCCGAATGGGCCCCCCTGACGGGCACCAAACGCCGCACCAAGGGCTCCTCGGCCATCAAGCGCCTCACCGACGCGCCCAACTCCCCCCTGACCTCCACCTGGCGCGAGCAGCTTCTCAACATCCCCCTCGACACCCAGGTTTTGCGGATCGATTCGCTCGACGCCGAGCCCCTTTCCTCCGACAGCCTCCTTCTCGAAATCGACGGCGGCATCGCCCATTACCGGCGCCCCGTCGGGGCTGGGTTCGTCTTTGTTCTGGCCTTCAATTTTGGACAGGCGGTCACCGCCCTGCAACAGGGGCGCCCCGGCGACGCCCTCTCCATCGAAACCGAACAGCCGCCCCGGACCTCCGATCTCGTCCTCAACGACAAAATGCGCGCCAACACGGTTCCCTACGCCGATCTCCTCAAAACCCACGTCTTCGGCGCCATCGCACAGACTACCCCTGTGCCCATGCTCTGGCCCTTCCCCAATGCCCAAAAGGCCGCCCTCATTCTGTCGCACTCCACCGGCGCCCTCTCGGACGACGCCTTCCTCGCCGCCACCCCGGAGATCGAGGCCGGCGTCCGCACCTCGTGGTTCGTCACCCCGGGAAGAATCTCCCCGGACGCCCTCCGCCGGGCCGCCGAAAAACTCGACATCGGCGTCTCCCTCGTCAGACCCCCTGTCGGACGTATCTACAAAAAAATCGGCCCCGACTTTTTCCAGCCCGTCGCCGTGGAGCGCTCCATGGCCGAACAAAAAACCGCCCTCTCCAGAAGCCTCCAAAAAAACATCACTGCATGCAAAATCGCCCAAAACGCCTGGTCGCACGACTACACCGCCGCCTTCAGACGACTCGCGGCCGCCACCTGCAAGCTCGATCTCTCCTACGGCCCCACCCACGCCCAGGAATTCGGCTACCTCTTCGGATCCGGCTTTCCCTTCCTTCCCATCGAAAAAAACGGACTCCCTCTCTCCACCTACGAACTCCCCACCCTTATTGACGACGCCGTCGGCCTCGAAACCCTCCCCGAAGAAGCCCCCATCCATCTCCTAAAGGACGCCCTCAACACCTACCACCAGCCCGTCACCGTCCACTTCGACGCCGACACCATGCTCACCCATCCCTCCTACCTCACCCCGCAAACCTACGCCGATCTCCTCGACTTTGCCCGCACCCACGACGTCTGGACGACCTCCGCCGAACAGTTTCTTTTCTACTTTACCACGCGCAAACTCGCCCGTCTCCTCTACGCCTTCCACCCGCAGAGCCGCACCCTCGACGTCGACGCCAACCTTCCCGACGCCCCCTTTGACTACACCCTGGCACTCCCGCGTCGCTCCGCCCCCGGCACCCTGCACGCCCTCTGGCTCGACAAGAATTCCGTCGATGTCGACGCCTTGCGCCCAACCGCCGACGGCCTCTTCCTCCTCATCCCCGTCCCGCCCGGCGCCCACGCCATCCAGGCGCATTATCAATAATTCCGGCCAAACCTCTGCATTTTCTCGCCTCCGGGGGCCCGCTATGCCGCTTTTCGCGCCATACGCGGTCCCGGCGCGCTATCGCCCCGTCGGGGCGATACGCGCGCCTTGTCATTTTTGTGGGGCTTTTCTTGCACAAATGCCATATATATCGTACAAAGCACGACGGTTTTAGACCTGCGTTTCATGGGGCACCTTCTGATCCATTCCGCCATCCACAGTTTTATATGTACTCAGATTTATATACAAAACCAGAGACTCGCTAATGAATATATTTAGTGCGCACCCCTGTCGATATTATCGATATATTGTATTTATATTATCCGATTGTCGTTGTGTATTCGAGAATATGCAAACATTACATCATGTAAAAGCAAACACACATCAGTTTCTATAAATATAAAGTATGAAGACCGGAACATACATAAAGCCTCCGGGGGCACGGGGGGAGTCCCCCGACCCAAAGAGCGGCGCGTATCGACCAAAGGGAGATAGCGACGCGCGCAGGGCGTGTCGACCAAAGGGAGACAGCCCGCGCCCATGCACAGGCTCACCTCCATCCGCGCACTGCATACTTTATACTTTTTTTATAAAATCCTTTTCTACAAAATGGAGCAGAAAATGAACGCAAAATTCGGACTTTTTTTGGCCGCATGGGCATGTGGCGGACTCGCAGGATGCGGCGAAAACGACCTCTTCAGAACCTCATGCTTTTCTTCTTCGGAATGCGACTATCCTCGCCAAATCTGCGCACCCCAAGGCGTTTGCGTGTCCAATCCGAGCTATAATCCCAATCCCGGCCCAACCTTGGGACAAAAATGCATCACCGACGCCGAATGTACAACACCCGCCGAAAAATGTAAAAATAAGATATGTACCGCCGTCGAACAAAAAGAATGTTATAATGATACCGACTGCCGCTCAAAATATGGAAACGGATATATTTGCACCTCTTCCAGATGTATAAAGGAAGCCGAACCGCCCAAACCTCAACTGTCTTTTAAAGTCACCTATGGGAAAAATGCCGGTCAGTTTTCATTTACCCAAAGCTGGCGCGCCATCATCGGCCAGTATGCGCCCCAGCCGGACCTCTATGTCCTGTTCTGCCAGCCCGAGGACACGACATGCAAAACCCCCGTCAAAACCCTCAAACTCCGTCACGGAACCGACTACAACGATCCCGTTCAGGCCTCGCACGGCCCGACCATCGAACTATCCGACCTGACGCCGGGCGAATACACCATGATCGTCTTCGCCGATTCGGATGTCTCACGCGCCGCCGGCCTAGGATACGACGACATCGCCGACATCGAACAGGCGTATCGAGGTATCAGCGAGTCCGACATGGTCGTCAGCGAAGATGGCGCTAAGGATAAGGTCAATCCGCCCATCACCCCCAAAAATGTGAACATTCCAGCCCAGGGAAACGGCACCCTCGACCTGGGCACACTCACCCTGGCACACTTCTTTGAACGCGACGTCTCCACCCATCCGCAGGGCGAAAACGCTCGCCTCGTCGTCGGCATATCCTCAGGACTGCGCGTCATAGACCTCAACGAATATCGCGTCATGCCCGTCGTCGAGGGCAGAAAGGAGTACACCTTCCAGCTCTTTGACGCATCCGGAAACGCCTATACAAACCTGTGCGGTCTTGCCAAAGCCAGCGAAGACCTCGTCTGGGCCCTTTACCGCACGTCGGGAAACGGACTCGACGGATATGCCGTGCCGTTCAATCCGAAAACGCTCAAACAGATCGGCTCCAAACGCGTCGAATTTCCATCCATTCAGGGCGGATTCCCATGCAAGGGCATCGCCCATCACACCGATACCGCGGACTACCTCTTTGTCGCCAATTATCCGGGGCCCGAAAATGCCTCCGAAGGGCTCTGGTCCGTCCACGTCAATGACGTCCTCCTCGACATCCAAAACGTGACCGCACGCGCATACAACAACCAGGATGACAAGCTCTTTGCCGCCGGATCCTATGCGCTTGCCGCTTACCAGAAGACCCTTTTCTCCCTGCCCGTGCCGAGTGACAAAACGGCCAGGCTCTCCCCGTGTGAGGCCGGTTCCGCATGCGTCTTCAAATTCGAGATTCAGGAGGACGGCGCGCTCACCATCGCCCAAAATACGTCCGGCAACACCCCGCAATACGACATTCTCCACGCCGGAAACATCACCGAGGATATCTACACCGCTGAAAATGGCGAGCGCCTTCAGTGCACCCCGAACAAATTTTCAAACCCAAGCATGGGGCTCGGCGAATATCAGGATAACGCCTACCTCTTCGTCTCGCGTTGTCACGACATGGTCGTCTTTGATCTGACCCAGACCGACACGCCCGCCGTCGACTTTGACGACGCGTTGCCCGGTCGGCAAAACCTCGCGACATACCCCTACGGGCAGTTCATGCACGCATTCAGACCGTCCCCAGACAAATCCGTGCTCTGGGCCGTGGCGGCCAATTCATCCCTCGTCAAACTCTTTGCCACGCGCGTCGAAGCCGACGGCAACGAAGCCCGCGTCTCTTACGACCGACTGGCAGCCATGCCCATCGATCTCTCCGGACCTCGTCCCGCACTCCACCTCGATTATGCCACCCAAAATATCGACAACTTTGAAGGCAAACCCTCCCTCGACGCGATGAAATACCTTTCGTCACCGGCCATAGACCCAGGACTCGATCTCACCAACTTCTGGTTCCAGCAATACCTCGTCAAGCTCTACCCAAGCCTCCAAGGGAGTACGCCCTATTTTACCGTCACCGCACCAAAACTCGCCGTCGGCACGCGCACCCTCTGGATCGGAAACACCAGCACCGCCGGATCCGGCGCCAATTTCGGTCAATACAACGACTTCGCCGTCTATGACCTGGAGGCACAGCGCGGCGTTTTCTGGCCACAGTCGACGACCGAAAACTTCTATCACGTCTTCACCAGCGGTGTGACCAACCGGCTGGGGTTCCCCCTCACTCCAGATGCCGACAAATCCCTCGAATCCTTCGACATCGTCTATATCGACATGTCCGAATAGTTATCTACACATTTCGGGGATGGGGGGTACACCCACACCTACCCCCACCCAAACCCCACCACAGCCCCAGACCAACCACAAAAAGCCCAGGACAAAAACAAAAGCCCTCACCAAACCCCGACCTCACCCCCGGCCCCTCTCCCATGGGGAGAGGGGAGCATGCTTC
>CAMCLY010000065.1 GCA_945875805.1 uncultured Myxococcales bacterium
AGACGTCGACAGCGGCGGTGATTTCGATCATGCCCATGGCCTGTTCGGGACTCATATAATGAGGCGTGCCGAAGGCGACGCCGGCCATGGTCAGCTTTTTGGCAGCCCCCTGGAGCCGGGCAAAGCCAAAGTCCAGAACCCGGACGTGTTCGTGACCCTCGTCATCCTTGACGATAAACACATTTTCCGGCTTGAGATCCCTGTGAAATATGCCGTTTTTGTGGGCCTCGCCCAACGCCGAGGCGATTTCGGTGAACCATTCAAGAAGCTGCGGCAACGGCGTGATTTCCTTGTGGAGCACGTCAAAAAGCGTCCGCCCCACGAGAAGTTCCATCGCCATAAAGATGGTTTTGTGATCGAGATCAGGCGCACATCCATAGAGCTTGACGATGTTGGGATGCGCCAGACGTGACACCACCTCCGCCTCGCGGAAAAAGCGATCCTTGAGTGTCTCGTCTTCCATGTACTCGCTTTTGAGAATCTTCAGCGCAACAGTCTGCCCCGTATATTTGGCGCGCGCCTTGTAGATGCGCCCCATCCCTCCCTCGCCGATGAGCGAAAGCGGAATATACTGGCCGCCGATGAGTGCGCCAAGAAGCTCGTCATCAGGGTGCTTGCGAACGTCGGATTCCTCGACATAATGCCGGTGGCACTCCGGGCATTCCGTGCATAATTCTCCCTGAGATTTGCAAACCGGACAAATGGCCATAAACTAACCCTAAAAAATGAAGTCATAAAGCCGCGCCAGATTCGCAAATCCGGCACGCACGGCATAAAACACGGGCATCGCTTCTACGTCATCGCAGTTTTTTTTTCAACGCTTTGTTGCGTGTGGTGGGGGCGTCCTATCTCGGCCAGGGCCTCGATACGGCCGCCCGCGCGTCCTATTTCGGCCAGGGCCTCAATACGGCCGCGCCCCCGTGGGAAAAACGGGAAAAACACAGGGCCCGCGAGCCGCTACCAGTCCGTCGGCTGATAAAACCAGTATCGGAACATGTTGACATCGCGGTCTGCGGTCAGCAACGTCTGGCGTATCTTCAGCACCGTGTCGTTGACAAAATGGGCCGGAATGACAAAAGGCCAGTTGCGCCAGCGCGCGCGACGGTCAAACCCGTCACACCGCGAAATGCCCACGTCCTGCCCGTTGACGTTAAAGAGAAGCTCGTAGTCGCCGCGTGCATAGTCCATCATGCGGATCACCACGAGATGCGTGTCCGGGATGACCCCGGGAATGTCGAATTCCGAATAGCCTCCCTCGTGCGCCACACCGGTGTCCTCGATGAGCGTGCCGTCCGGAAAATAAAGACGCTGTCGGTTTTTCCAGATGTCCCGCGATTCACATATCCGGAACTTGTATTTGCGTTCCGAGGCCTCCTCTGTGATGTTGAGTTCGCCCATGAGAAGCCATTCGAGATCGTCAATCTTGAAAATCTGGGGCATTTCGGCCGACCAGGTCTTGACAAAATCCCAGCTCGACGTGATCGGGTAGTACGTCAGGAGCGGCTTGACCTGGCCCTGGAGGTAGACGCGGCGGTCGTTGCCGATAAGACGCGTCAGATGCGCATAGGATATCGACAGCTTTTCGAGCTGTACGATGGCCATCGATAATTTTTGGGACATCGTTTTGCCGGGCTCTTCGAGGAGAAGCCTGAAGGCACGGCAGTTGTCGAGATGGCGCCGCCATTCCGGGCGATCCAAAATGGAGGGGTCGATCTTTTCGGTGATGCTTTCCAGCACGAGCGTGTCGAGCTTTTCAAAAAAACGCATGATGCCGGGCAACGCCGATTCCTTGAGGACGTTGGCTTCGATGAGTTCGCCCATGATGGCAAAATCTTGCCCGAGCAGGGCAATCTCGGCGAGTTTGGCATGGCTCCCAATGCGATCATAGGCGGCTTTGCGTTCGTGCAGGATGTGAAGCAGATGGTGGCGAGCTTCCATGTCGATGCCGCGCGTGCACGCCATGTTGCGCCGGTAGCGCATGTCGATTTCGTTGGGACCGGGATTGAGCGGATCGACGGGATTGGTGATGGCCGTGCACTCCGGCGTCATGCTGACGCGGGCCAGCTCAAGCTGATTGTCGTCGGCAGGACGATCGCTCACGATAAAACGGTAGGTCTCGCGAAAATATCGGTTTTCGATGCGCCCGTCTTTGAGACGGACGCGGTCGGCCGCCATTTCCTGATAGACCACCTTGATGTACATCACACACGGAAGCTGGAACTTGTCGGGTTCCACCGTCGTGGTGTCCGGTGCGGGCACAAAAATCTCGCGCCCTTTGGAGTCCGTGCCAATGCCGGGCGTGATTTCGACGCGGAGAGAGGCCGGTTCGTCGGCGCGCACCAGAAGGGTGTTCTGACCGTCCTGGATGCCCATGCCGTGCATGACGCTCGAATGAAGAAGGCGCTTTTGCACGTGATAGTCGTGTCGGTCGTTCCAGTCTTCTTCGGTGAGAAAATATTTGAAAAAGTGGACACGCTTATAGCCAGGCGTTTCCTTTTCCTGGGGAGTGTTATCCATAGCTTCGACCTCTAAATCTGGATGAGCGGCGCGGGTTTCGGTGTGTCGTTAGGGACTGTCTGCGCGACCAGGCGCGCATCCTTGGCGATCGTTTCCTCACACAGATTGAGCAGGGACATGAGGTCGTCTTTGAAAGCCCCCAGCCACGTCGTGCATTCCGCACGGTAGGAATCCTGGCTGCCGGTAATCGTATCGAACGGCGTTTCGACGTCCCCGCGCACGCAGATGCCCGTCGCGCCGTAGGCGCGGACGACAAATTCTCCTGTGGCGTCGGAATCGGCGAACGATGCCGCGCGCATACTATCCGATTCGCGCAAAATTGCATCGCAAAATGGCTTGTTTCCTTGAACTTTGAACTTTTTGAGGATTTTCATCAACCCCTGGAACGTCTCGAACGGATCGTACTCGCGGCGTGCGGCGTCGGCAGAAAACCCAAGGAGTTCCGGGGCAAACGTGGCAAACAGGGCTTCAAAGCGCGCGGCGTCATAAAGCACGACGCTGTACTTCTGGGCGTAGCCTCCATAAAGGGAGCTGATCGTGTACTGGACCGCATAAGTCATGGCGAAAACCTCCTGATGTCGTGAAAAGGACGGGGTGAGATTATGAGGTTTGGGTTAGGGTTCGCGCAAGATAAAAAAAGCCCGGCGTATGGCCGGAGAGGCCATAGCCGGGCGGCGAAGGCGTATGCCGGCCCTCGGGCCGGCAAAGCCGAAGCCACATGAAAAACGCCTAGAAAGAAAGCCACGTGACGTTGTCGATCGTCGTCTGTTTTCCGGTCGATTCGATGAGGACTTCGACAGCGCCGGAGAGATTGACGTCCGCGCATTTGAGCGTTTCGGTGTCGTCGGTGGTCAGTTTGAGGGAACCGCATTGCGTGCCGTTGAGTTTGAGGGTCACGATTCGGTCGCCGTTGCCGGTGAAGGCTTTTTTGGCCTGGACTTCGATCGACTGGACGCCCGTCGTCAGGGTCGTCGAAATCGATCCGGCTTTTTTGGTGGCTTCGTTGAACATGATGCCCTCGCCGTCGATGGCGTAGACGTCGAGGCCTGTGCGCCCTGCCTTGTAGGCCCAGGTCAGGCCGGTGGCGGTGCTGGTAAAGGAGGCGTCGACATAGCTCGTGTTGCCGGATCCGATGCCGTCGAAGGTCTCGGTCGTGGCGACGGAGTTGAGGACGGAGACGGCAAGGGTTTGGGCGGGCGTGGTGCCGATTTTGGCCGTGATGTTGGCGGTGGTGCCGTCGGTGGCGCCGGCTGAGGCGGTGACGTCAAACGTGACGGTCTGCTCCCCGATAGCCAGACCGACCGTGGCGGGCACCGTGATGTCGGCGTGGGAGGAGGACAGGCTGACGGTCGTGGCCGTTTTGGCCGCCTTGTTGAGGGAAAGCGTCACGGTTTTGGCTTCGCCGGATTTGAGCACCAGCGAGGCCGGGGCGAATCCCGCCACCTGTATGGGAATGCTCGGGTCGAGGCCTTCGATGGTGACGGACGACGTTTTGCCGTCGTAGGTGGCCTGAACGGTCGTATCGCCCGAGGAGGCCATGGTGACAGAGAACGTCGCGCTGTTTTTACCGGCGGGAATGGTGACGGAGGAGGGACAGGTGGCGGAGCCACAGGAAATGGCCACCGGGGTGTCCGTGTCGACGTTGGCGTTCATCGCCACGGTGATGTCGACCTGGGCACCCCATTCGGCAGAGGAACCCGCCGCGGCGATGCCCGAAAGGCCGAGCCCTGCAAAGAGATCGTCGGCGCCGCGCGGGGCAATTTTGGATTTGCTGTAGTCGTAGACCAGAATGCCGGTCACCGTGTACGTCGTGTCGGGGACGACGGCGGCTTTGAGGGCTTCGGTGCCCATGGCGAAGTCGTCGATGTAGGCTTCTTTGCCCGAGGGATCGGTGCATGTCCAGAGGGAGGTGTCGGCGGTGGCAAAGGTCGGCGGGACGCTTCCGGTCGTCAGATCCTCGACGGTGACGAGGACGGAGTCGTATTTGTTGGGGTGCGCCGTGGATTCGGCGGCGGTCAGAACGGTCGGCGAGATCGTGCCGGTTCCCGTTTTGGTGACGGTGGGATCGGTGATCTCGAGCATGTTGTAATACGTCGTGGTCGTGCCCTTGACGGAGACCTTGTCGCCGATTTCGACGCCGGCGGCGGCCGTCGAGTTGAAGACATAGAGGCCGGCCGGGGCTTCGGTGCTCTGGACAAAGAAACCCTTGCGCGCGGCGGTTTTGTAGTCGACGCCGAATCCTGTCACGACGCCTTCAAACTGGACGAGGGATTCGTCGGCCAGTTTGCCGTCGACGAACATGTCGCGAAGCGTTTCGATGGGGGTGGTGGTGAGGGGACAGCCGTTGAGGGCGAGTTCCCCGGCCTGGTCGGGACATGCGTCGCAGGCATCACCGAGACCGTCGCCGTCGGTATCCTTCTGGTCGGGGTTGGCGATTTTGGGGCAGTTGTCGACGGCGTTTTCAAATCCGTCGCCGTCGGCGTCTTTGGGGTTGAAAACGGGACATGTGTCGTCGTTGGCGTCGCAGAACGGATAGGGGTCGCAGATGTCGCCCAAGCCGTCGCCGTCGGTGTCGGCCTGGGTGGCGGACGAAGCTGTCGGCTCGTCCTCGGGACGTACCGGGTTGAACATCGTCGGACAGGAATCCTGCTCGTTGGGAATGCCGTCGCCGTCGATATCATTGGGATCGCTGTACAGCGCGTTGTTTTTGTAACTCTCGGCCCCGTACAGCGTGGTGTGCTGGGCCGTCGTGTCGGTCGGGCGCGGACGCATCGGGATGCACGTCGGCTCTTTGTCTGGCGTGCCGCAGAAATACGGTTTGTATTTGTCCTGCGCCACGATGGACGCGTACGTGAAGTTGCTCGAGTTCTTGGCCAGCCGGTCGAGACATATCGTCTTGGCACTCCCGCAGACGTCGATCGATTCGCAGCTTCCCGACGAGGCCACGGCGCTCGACTCGCCGTAGATGACTTTTCCGTCGATCATGACGAGGAGGACGTCCTGAGGCTCGGCGTCGATGATGGCGCGGTGCTGCTGACGCGTGGGCGTCTTGCGGTACATGGCGATGTCGGCGTGGAGTCCGGCCTTGAGCTGGCCCACGACGCTCGTCAGACCAAACGCCTCGGCGGCGTTATACGTGACCATGCGCCACAAATCGTAGTCGATGAAATGCTTGTTGTAATAGTACGTGTTGAGGAAGTCTGCGCACTGGAGCTCGCGCAGGATGTTCATCGACCCAGAGGGCGTCCAGTCGGTGCCCAGGGTGATGGTGACGCCGAGACGGTCGTACAGCGGCGCAATGGCGGTGTCGCCATACAGCGAAATGTTGGATCGCGGCGACCATATCAGTTTTGAGCCCTTCTCGGCCATGGTCGCCATGATCTCCGGCGTCGCGGCGACGCCGTGGATGATCGCGAGCTTGTCGTTGAAAATATCCTTGGCGCCGTCGCCCTCGCCGCTGAGGCAGCGCAGTTCGTTGAGGGCGCCTTGGTTGATGCCTTCGCCGATGTGCGGGCCGAAATTGCCTTCGCTCGTCTTGTAGCTGTATTTGGAACATCCGGAGTCATACGTCGAGCCGCCGCTGTCGCCGAGCGGGAATGTCTGGTACGTCGTCTTGACGCCGTAGACGCCGTCCTTGTCGATGCTCGGGATGAGCTTTTGCCCCCCGCTTCCGAAAATGGCCGAAGTTCCCGACAACAGCTGTCTCAGCTCGCCCGTCTGGGGGTCCTGGGTCGAATTGGCGTTGTGGTTGGAGTGTCCATTCTTGCCCTTGCGCCAGTCGTGGCGATGGTCAAAACGTTCGTCGGCCCAGCTGTCGGGCGGTTGGTTGGTGTACGAGATATGGTCGTGCGCGTTGATGAGCGACGGGCTGATGACCGAATCCGGACACGTGATGACCGTGGCACCGGCAGTGTCGGGCGAACATCCGACGTAGGTGATCATGCCGTTTTCGACGACGACGCTGCCGCCGGTGTAAATCTTGTCGATCGTCAGCACGTCGCCGCGCAGCACCATTTTGGAACCGGAACCGGTCTTCTCGCATGTATTGCTTCCCGAGACGGTCAGCGGCGCGCACGATTCAATCTCGAACTTTTTGGGCCGGTCGACGCACTCTCCCGTGGCGGTATCGCACATCTGGGTTTCGTCGTCGCACGCCGGATCGCACGTCAGCGGGATCCAGGTGCATTTGTGATTCGTGCATTCGTACCCTTCCGCGCACTGGGCCTGGGTGAGGCATTCGACGCATTTGCCCGTGGCAGTGTCGCACACGCCGGTCGCGCACCCCGTGTCGTTGCAGTCGTCCTGGCCAACATCCTCGACGCACGCCAGTTTGCCGCCGGCATCCGCACCGCAGACGAGACCCTCGTCGGCGCAATCCCGCGTCTGGGCAACGCCGTCGACGCATTGCGTCAGGGTCGTTCCCGAACACGTCTCGGTACATGCGTTGGGGTTGTCGACGCACGCGGGGATGCCGTTCTGCGTGCCGCAAATCTGGTTTCCACACGAACGGATGCTGGCACTGCCATCGGCCGCACATTCCGTCACCATGTTGCTTGCCGCATCGCAAGCCGGAACGCACGCCGTCCCCGTGGGAACGCACGCCGGGGCGTTGTTCTGAACGCCGCAAATCGTTCCGCTGGCACAGGCCGTGGTCTGGGCGACGCCGTCGACACAGACCGTCAGCATTCCGTTCTGGCACGAGGGTTGGCACGTCACCGTCCCACTGGTACACACCCCGTTCTGGCATGTCTGCCCAACGCCGCACTGCGCCAGACTGATCATGCCGTGGACGTCGCAATAGGTCCGGATGGTGTCGCTCTGGCATGTCGAAACATACGATTCCGGGTCACATGCCGAATCGTGGGACGAACTGTCCGAACAGCCATAAGCAAGGGCCACTGCCGACAGGGCTAAATAATAAAGGACGTTCTTCTGCATGTTTTTCTCCAAAAAAGTGATGTGTTTGGCCGGCGTTTTTCTATAAAATAATTGCACGCCCAAAAAGTTCCAAAACACTAGCTTTAGAATGTTTAAAGAGTCAACCTTTCAAAGAGATAAAGTTTAAATCTTTTATCACGTTCTGTGTGTTGTGGTAGGTGTGGTTGAGTGTCTTACATATATAACAATGTCGCACGTTTGGCATAAATGTAGTGTGCGCGGTCATTTGTATTTTTGAATCCAAAAATATATAAAATGTAAATATCTGTATAAATAGTGTGCTTATCCTGTATGTATTTCAATATATGCAGAAGCGTGGGATTTGCCTTTTGGAGCGCGGGCTTTCCGCCTTTGGCGGATGCGCCCCGCGCGCGCGGCTATGTGCTCAGTGCCTTCCGCGCATACGCCGCGCCTATAAAGAGGGGCCCTTGGGAGGCCGGTATTTCCGCCTCCCAAGGGCCCCATGGCCGAACGCGGGGTCCGGTCTTTCCGACCGCATTCGTCTCTTAATTGATGGGCGGAATGGTGACGTCACATTTGTCGATCTGTATGGTATCGGTGTTGTTGGAGTAGTTGCACTCGACGGTGCTGGCGTTTCCGTGTTCGTCCTCGTTGGTGATGACGAGGACTTTCTGTCCGGCCAGGGCTTCGATGTCCTCGACCTCGCAGCCGACGCGGCCGCACACCCCTATGTCGACGGGGACGGTGGTGTAGGATGTGCAGATCTTCTCGCCGCGGTGTCCCGGGGCGTCTTCGGAATAGAGATAGAACGTCGCGGGCAGGTTCATGGCCACGGGTTTTGTCCCCCGGTTGCACAGCTGGGCGCTGATGACGGATTTTCCTTCCTCGGTTTTGCCGCAGATCGAGTCCGCGATGAAACGCCCTGTGATGTCGGGGGCCATGCCCGCGCCGTACTTGCCCTGCTTGTTGAGCCGGTAGTTGTTGTATTCGGGGCGCGGCTGATCGGTGCCGTCGATCGTCAGGCCGACTTTTTTGAGCACCCAGTTGATCCACCACTGGGTGTGGGTCGGGACCTTGCCGTCGTCCTCGATGTTGATGATGTTGTAGGCATGCTGGTTCCAGATATTGCGCGAGGAGACCCACCGGTCGAGGCGATCGCGGAAGATCATCATGTCAGTGATGCCGATATCCGTGGTGGCTCGCGTGGCGCGGCAGACTTTGTAGCTGTTGTCATAGCCTTCGGGACGCGTGCCGCGCGGCTTGACCATCGTGCGGTTGGCGGCGCCTTTGGGGTTGGTCATCATGCCGACGTCGGGATGGATGGGCAGGGTGCATATATATTGTTTGAGGTAGGTGTCCTTGCCCGGGGCGTATTGCGTGTTGCAGTCGTCGTCGGTCTGGCATGTGCACAGACCGAGGTCTTTGCGGCAGTTGACGCCTTTGGGGCAGTCCTCGTCGTCCATGCACCGGATGCCCTCGTGGATGGGATCGACGCCGGTGGTGGTTTTGGCTTCGCCGGCGTCGCCATAGCAGCTTATGCTGGCATCGGAACCCATGAGGATTTCGGCACTGCCGTCGTTGTCGATGTCGGCGACGACAGGGCCTTCGACCGAGGTATGGGAACTTCGGCGCGCGCTGAAGAGGACTTTTCCCGTCTTGCCGTCATAGACGCGCGTGAAGCATTCGTCGGCATAGACGGCTTCGGCCTGTCCGTCGCCGTCAAAATCGAACAGGGACGAGCCGGTTGCCCCCGAAGTATTGTCCTGCGACCAGCGTTCCCACATGACGTGGGTGTCGGCACAACGGCCGGCTTCGTAGGTCTTGCATTTGGGGTCATAGACGCCAAAAAGTCCGCTTGAGGCGATGCCGATTTCGGGGAGACCGTCGTTGTTAAAATCGCCGATGGTGACGGGGCCGCCCGTCGTGTAGCCGCGCACGTCCATCAGGAGCTGCGCCTCGTAGGTGCCGTCTTCCTTGGTGCGCTGGGCATAGAGCGTGAGCTTGTTTCCGCCCGAAAAGACGTATTCGGGATAACCGTCGAGCTTGGTGAAATCGAAATCGGCGGCCGTGGCGCCGGGCGTGCCAAAGTCGGCATACGCCGTATGCCCACCGTTGCCGGAGAAACTGAGCTTTTTGATCCACTTGTGGCTGGTGTCGTCCCACTTGAAGACGCCGCCGCTCGTCAGAAGGGAGGCGTATCCGTTGGGATCGTGGTCAAAGTTTCCGATGGAGTAGGTGGCGCTTCCGTTGTTGCTTCCCGAATATATCGTTGCGCCGGTCTGGCCGTTGAGGACGCTCGTCCCACCGATGACTTCGGGGAGTCCGTCGCCGTTGACGTCAAAGACGAGCGGCGTGCCGCCCGAGGCCACGCTGGCCGTCCAGTACACTTCGTGTTTTTGCTTTTCGGCATTCCACTTATAGGCGATGGCTTTGTTGCTGGAATTGACGGCGATAAATTCCATGAGCCCGTCGCCGTCGAGATCGGCGGCGGCGGGGTAGTTGTTCCATGAGGTGCCGAGGCTGTCGTTTCGTATGGATTCGAGCACCTCGCATGTTTCTGGATGGATAAAGCGCACGAGTTTTGGATTGCTGTCACGGGTTGTTCGCGTGACGATGCCGATGACGGTTTTGAGACCGAGTTTGTTGCCGAACGGACCGACGAGCGGCATCATCTCGACCGCGCTGGAGTTGGGTGAGTCGTCTGTCGCGGCAGGTTTGAAGCGGCATTGTATCTGTGCTTCAAAGATGCCGGGCTTGGTCTGGAACCGGCACATATCGTCGTGGGTCGTGTCCTCGTCGTAAGGCACGCATTTGTTCATGGCCCCGCATTCTTCGTTGAGGCAACAATAGGAGTCTTTTTCGACGCAGTCCTGAGTGCTCTCGCATTCCGTGCCGACGGGCGTGCATTTGTTCTTGAGGCACAGGAGGTTTTTTCCCTCTTCACAAAAGATATATTCGTCCGGGGCGCAGGCTTCATTTTCGGCGACAAACGTCGAACATCGGCCGTCCTGACACGTCAGGTCCGTCTGGCAGAAGAGCCACGACGGGTTGCACTCCATGCCGCGTTCCAGATTGTACTGCGGCGTGTGGCAGAACCCGTCGATGCAGAATGCCTCTTCGTCGCATACCCTGAGCATGTCGTCGCACGGTTCGTTTTCGCCGACGACATAGACGCATGCGCCCAGGCACGTCATGCCTTCTTCACATTCCACTTTCCCGTTCTGGCAGAGTTCGCCCTCGCCCACGATGGTTCCGCACAGGCCGGAACTCAGACATGTCTTGGCGGTCTGGTTGGCGGCACAGTCTTCGTCAGAGGCACAGATTTCGACTTCCTCCGGAGCTTTGGGTTTGCAAATTCCGCCAACGCAGAGCAGGTCTGCTTTGCATAGATCTACGGTGTTGCACGAGTCACCCTCGTCGACGAACGTGACGCATTTTCCGGAGTAGCACGTCAGAGGTTCGCGGCATTTTGCACGGTTTGCACCGTCACACGACGCGCCCTTTTCGAGAATACGGATACAGACGCCGCCTTCGCATTCCAGGCCGTCGCGGCACACGGTGTGGTCCCTGGGGAGGCAGGTGTCTCCTTCCCCCCTGAGTTCCACACAAATACCGTCGTCGCACTGGAGGCCGGTGTCACATGTGATGTCGGCATCGCACGGTTCCCCTTTTTGGGCATCTGGAATGTCCGGCAACTGTTCGGTAGATCCGTTCGAATCGTCAGAACAGCCGGCCATCATGCCGCTCAGCAGACACACCATCCACGTATATTTTTTCAAAGAATCCTTTTTCATCCAGCCCTCTTTCTGTCAGTCACGAGGACCGTGTGCATTCTTGCCGCACAGGTCCTGAGTTCAGAGCGCAAAAAGATACACGAAAACAGGCGAGGAATCATCTTTAAATCTCTGAAAGACATGTTGGTCGTTTGCTGTGGATGAAAGTTCAGGTTTTGAGATGAACCGTCTTGGAGATTAAAGTCCGTATTTTCGCGTTTACGAAAGCGCCTGAAATCATGTTATGATTGTTCTGGGTATTTTTATGTAGCATGACGTCTGCCATGCCCGCAATGATGTGTTTGACCGATGGGGAGTTTTGATGTTTCAGAAGAGTGTGTTTCGCAGGTATCTGCGTGGCCTGGATCCGTCGGCTGTGGATGAAGCATGGCGACGGTTTGAATCCGCTTTCTTAAACGAGGAGAAGCAACGAAATATCCGCAAGTCGAGTGAGATCCAGTATCAGGAAGGGTTTTGCAGAGACTTGTTTTGCCACGTGCTTGGCTACACGATCAATCCTGAGCCGGGGTTTAATCTCAAGACCGAGCAGAAAAATCAGAACGCGACCTCCAAATCAGACAGCCGATCTGCCGATGCGGCGGTGATTCTGAATGAAACTGTCCGGGTGATTATCGAGCTCAAAGGGTGCAACACGCTCGATCTGTCCAAAGTTGAGCCGCAGGCGTTTGGATACAAAGCGCATCATCCCGGTTGTCGTTATGTGGTCATCAGCAACTTTGAGCGCTTGCGATTTTATATCGATACGGCCGACAAATACCTCGAATTTGACCTCTTTCATTTGAGCCGGGAGGCGTTTGAAGCGCTCTATCTCTGCCTTGCGCTGACGCAAATCGAACGCGACGTCCCGGCACGCATCAAAGCGGATTCGCTGACAAGCGAAACGGAAATTACGGCAAACTTCTATAAGGACTATTCCGTATTCAAAAGAAATCTGTTCAACAATATCGTCGAGCATAACGTGGATCGGTTCGACAAACTCTTTTTATTTCGCAAAACGCAGAAGCTCCTCGACCGCTTGATTTTTATCTTTTTTTGTGAAGACCGCGGGCTTTTGACGGCCAACACGATTGCCAAAATCATCCGGCGGTGGCAGATGTTTAAAGACAACGACGCCTATCAGCCGCTTTATGCGCTGTTCAAGCGTCATTTTGTCTATATCGACAAAGGGCATCAGGATAAAGAGATCACCGTATTTGGGTACAACGGAGGGCTGTTTCGCGAGGATGAGGCGCTCGACACCTTTGTCATTGATGACGAAATTCTGCTCGGCGCACAGAAACTTTCAAACTATGATTTTGAAAGCGATGTTTCGGTCGATATCCTCGGGCATATCTTTGAGCACAGCCTGACGGAAATCGAAGAAGTTCAGACTCAAATCATCGAGGAGGGCTCCTCGTCGGAAGCCAAAACGGAAAAGGCAAAGAAAACCTCAAAGCGCAAAAAGGACGGCGTTTTCTATACGCCCGCGTACATCACCAAATACATCGTGGAGAACACTGTCGGTCGTTTGTGCGATGAGAAGAAAAAGGCACTCGGCATTGATGACGAGACCTATGCCGAGCGAAACAAGAAAAATACCAAAAAGGAGCAGGAGGCAAAGAAGAAACTTGCGGATACCCTGGAGGACTACCGGCAATGGCTGCTTGGTCTCAAAATCTGTGATCCTGCATGTGGCTCGGGGGCTTTTTTAAATGCGGCGCTTCAATTTTTGAAGCATGAGCACCGTCTGATCGACATCTATAAAGCCCATATTTACGGCCACACCCTCATTTTGAGTGACGTCGATACCTCCATTTTGGAAAACAACCTCTACGGCGTCGACATCAACGAAGAATCGGTCGAAATCGCCAGACTTTCGCTGTGGCTTGCCACCGCAAGCCGAGGTCGAAAACTCACCGATTTGGCGCACAACATCAAGTGCGGCAACAGCCTCATCGACGATCCCGCCGTCGCCGGCGACAAAGCGTTCTGTTGGGAAAAAGCGTTCCCCGACGTCTTCGCCCGTGGCGGTTTTGATGTCGTGATCGGAAACCCGCCATACGTGCAATTGCAATCCATGGGAGAGATGAGTGATAAGTATGCCCAATGTGGTTATGAGAGTTATCACAAAGGTGGTGATCTGTATTGTTTGTTTACAGAAAAAGGATATAAATTATTAAAATTAGATGGTTTGTTGTCGTTTATCATGATGAATAAATGGATGCTTGTCGATTATGGTCGACCTCTCCGTAAATTTTTGGCGAAAACATCACTGCAAACCATCATTAACTTTGGCGATGTTCAGATTTTTAAGGATGCAACGACTTATGTTTGTATTTTTATGACAAAAAAGTCTGACCTCAAAAATGAGGTCATAGCTGTATCTGTGAATCAAAAAACGTGTCATGGAGATTTCGAGGACCAAAATAATTTTGAAACTGAAATTGTTCAAGCATTACAACCATTTGATCCAGAAATGTTCGGAGAAAAAGAATGGAGTATTCAACCGTCTATACATGGTAAAGTACTTCAAAAAATGGAAGCATGCGGCGTACCATTGAAATTACTTCCGATTGAAATCAATTACGGTATTAAAACAGGTTTTAATGACGCATTTTATATTGATAGTGAAACACGTGGTCGATTAATCGCCGAAGATCCTAGAAGCGCCGAACTTATTTATCCATTATTGCGCGGACGAGATATTACGGCGTGGTATTCGAAGTATGAATTTTATATAATCAATTCTCATAATGGTATAAAAGAAAAGAATGTTTCTCCAGTTTATATCGAAGAATATCCTGCTGTTAAGAGCCATCTTGAACAATATATCAATGAATTGAAAAAACGTGGCGATAAAGGAAAAACACCTTATCATTTAAGAAATTGCGCCTATTTGGAAGAATTTTCAAAACCGAAAATCGTCTATCCAAACATGACATCCGTCTTTCCATTCAGTTATGATGAGCGTGGCTGTGTGAGTAATGATAAATCGTTTATTTTAACATCAAAAGGGGATTGTAGTTTGAAATCTTTGTTGGCAATATTCAATTCAAAATTATGCAAATTATGGATTTGGTATAATTGTCCTGAATTGCAGGGTGGAACAAGGGAAATTCGCAAGGTCTATTTTGAAAACTTCCCTGTTGTTGTGGATGTCAATGCAAAAGCTCTCGAAGCCCTTGCCGACGCGCAGATTTCTGCAAATGAAGCGTTCCGGAAATACGTGCAAAGATTTCAGAACCGGGTTCAATCGACGCTTGGCGTTCAAAAAATGACCGAAAAACTGAGTGCGTTTTACAAATACGCTTTCGGCGTGTTTTTGGGTGAGCTGAAGAAGCAGAAGGTGAAACTGTCGCTTTGCGAACAGGACGAATGGGAAGAATATTTTAACGGTTGTCGTCAAGATTGTACGAGACTGTTGCTCGAAATCGATGAGAATGATCGCAAAATCGATCAGTTGGTCTATGAACTGTATGGCTTGACGGAAGAAGAGATTGCCGTGATAGAGAGTGATTTCCAAGTGTTGAAATTGTAGTCATGAATCATCCTTCAAAATAGTGGCGTTATGGTATGGCGAGAGCCCGCCCATGTCATTCAAAAATCGCGATGTTGTGACGAACGATGAAATGCGCACGAGAATTTGTAAAAAATGTGCACGAGAATACAAAAAGTATATAAAAAAACAAATAAAATGCTCCCTTATGAGATGTAGGAAAGGGCCACGCGCCAAAGGCGCGTGGCCCTTTCCTACATCTCGGGTGGGGGGGGGGGAACTTGGCCCCCCCACA
>CAMCLY010000066.1 GCA_945875805.1 uncultured Myxococcales bacterium
ACGCAACGTCTAACAGTTTGAGACCGTTAAATCAAGATGCTAAACAGGCTCTAAGGCATCTCTCACCCCAAATGTCATGCTTGACGTATTATTTCAAAGGAAAAGTTAAATGCTGTAGCCCTGCGAAGTGAGGATTTTAATGACTAAAATATGGATATTTTGTGAACCATTGATATTTTGTGAGATGTTTACATGGAGAATTGTGGATGGGGTGGGCGTTGGGTGATGCCGGAGGGGGCGTTGCGGGGTTCTCCCCGCATGAGCGTTTGACGGCGCGTATCCGCCACGGGAGTGGCGGATAGCGACGTGCGCCGGGCGTATCCGCCGCGAAGCGAGGCGGATAGCCCGCGCGACAGAAGCGACATCTTTTGATGAAGATGGACATTGAAAATTCAATATATTGTATGTGCGTTTAAAAAAAGCCAAGTGCATGTTCATAAAACTTCTGGAGTTTGATAGAATGTATAGTCTTGGTTCTCTGAACCGAAGGGTTAGTCCATATTTTGGAAAGGAGGAGAGATGAAGTTCTGGAAACGTTATGTGATATGTGCGCTGGCGTGTATGTGTTGTTCGTGCGGTTCGGACAGTGCACCGGGGACGGAGGGCACGCCGGATGGGGATGTGGGGGGCGATACGCCGGGGGGCAATACGGTAGTTCAGCCGGATACGACGTGTGAGGCTCATGAAGAGCTGTGCGGTGGCGTATGTACGGATGTCATGTCGTCGGTGTCCCATTGCGGCGGCTGCACGACGGTGTGCAGGGAAAACGAGCATTGTGCGAATGGGCAATGTGTGGGATGTCGCGGGACGATGTGCGGGGATGCGTGCGTCGACCTGATGTCGGATGCGTTGAACTGTGGGGAATGCGGGAATTATTGCCAGGCCAACATGGCCTGTTCCAACGGTCAGTGTGGATGTGAGAGGGACTGGACCGATTGCGACGGGGATGCCACGAATGGCTGTGAGACGCGCGGGGAATGCTCATGTGTACGTGGGCAGAAGTTGCCGTGTTATGAAGGGCCCGATGCGACGCGCGGTGTGGGGGCGTGTCGTGAGGGGATGAAGACGTGTGAGGCGGACGAGTCTGGGTACTTGGTTTTTGGCGAGTGCGAGGGGATGGTGTTGCCGAATTATGTCCTCACGTGTACCGAGGAAGATTTGAATTGCAACGGGATACCCGACGGCCAGGAGGACAACGATCTCGATGGGTATACGATATGCGACGGCGATTGTTGCGACAGCCGATCGATGTGCAATATGAACAATCCGGAGCTGATCCATCCCGGCATGATGGAAGTGGCGGACAACGACATTGACGACAACTGCAATGGAGTCATCGACGAACCGCTGGCGACGTCGAACGATGTGCCCGCGCTGGAGTTTTCGTATGGGACGACGGGCGGGGAGGATGCGGCGCGGGCCATGGCGCAGGCGATGGGGATTATCTGGATGTGCGCGCCGGAGAGTTCGTGCAATTACGGACTGGTGGATGCGCGTCTGACGCGGGCGTCGAGCCTACAGCCGCCGGATATGCGTCAGATAAATATATTGCCGTCGCTTCGCAATGCGGCCGGGGTGGCCAAGGTTCTTCCACGTGAGGGCAAGACGTTTGCGGTGATGTCCTCGGGGAGTGCGCTGGATGTGTATTCTGGGGTTCCTCTGTCCGATCTCGAAATGGAAACGATTGTCAGCGAGACGACGGTGGGTGGCGAGGTTCAGCGTGTGTCCCAGTACAGTCGAATTCCTGATGTCTATGCGACGGTTCATGATCACAAACTTGCGACGCATGAGAAATGTCCGGTGGGAACGGTGGTGCCGGCCATTTTTGACTCCGTACAGCTTCATCTTGAACTCAAGGTGCCGTCCAACGCCAAGGGGATTCAGTTTGACTTTAGATTTTTCTCGCGGGAGTATCCCCAGTATATATGTTCAAAGTTTAATGATTTCTTTTTGGCATTGCTGACGACGGGGCATCCGGATTTGAGTGAGTATCCGGATCATAACATTGCCTTTGACAAAAACGGGAATCCCGTGTCGATCAACAATGGATTTTTCACGACCTGCCGTCGCATACCGTGCAAGGCAGACTCCGACTGTCCTGCATTCATGGGATGTGTAGAAAAAATGTGCAGTGCCGGGGCGGACACGTGTCAGGACGGCGACAGCGCGATAGAAGCCTATTCACCGACGCCTTATGGCTACGGCAACGGCTTTGGTGGCGGGACGGCCTGGCTTTCGACGACGGCGCCTGTCATCGGGGGCGAGATCATTTCGCTCGATTTTTATATATGGGATACCCAGGATCGAAAGTATGATTCGACGGTATTGCTCGACAATTTCCGGTGGCTGCTCGACGAGACCAAGGTCAACACCGGTTTTGCAACGGATGTCAACTGACGCCGACAGACCGGAGTTTTTGTCATAGATCGGATTCGATTACATAATACATTTCACGGGAGATTTTTTGTATGAAACGACATACTTATACATGGATAGGATGCCTTGCGCTACTGGTGGCGGCATGTTCGGACAGCAGCGGGAGTTCCTCAGGCGGCAGTCCCGGCGGCGAGGAACCGGGTTCGCCCAACCCCGGAGAAGAACACATCGTGGTAGGGTGCAATGCCCAGAATTGTGCGGCCACGTGTTGTGGAGATGTTTGTCGTGATACGACCGAAAATGCCGCGCATTGTGGCGCATGTGGCCACGCATGTGGCGACACTCAGATATGTGTGGATTCTCAATGTGTCGATGTGTCCACCCCGGCGTCCGTATGCGGTGTGGGTGAAGCATGGTGTGACGGGGAATGCGTGTCGATTGTGCGCAATCCGGAACACTGTGGTTCTTGCCACCATACGTGTGGTGAGGGATTCGTATGTGAATACCGAAGTTGCGAGATCGATTGCGGTGGCAAGGCGCGATGCGGCGATGCGTGCATTGATCTTTTGACGGATTCCGAAAACTGCGGTTTTTGTGGATTTGGCTGTTCCGAGGGCAGGATATGCGTGAGCGGTTTATGTACGGACATTTGTCCGACGCGCGGGGAATCTGTGTGCAGTCGCGAGTGTGTCGACATGCTGACGGATGTGGAGCATTGCGGTTCATGTGACAATGTGTGTGTCGACGACGGGACGACATGTCTCGACGGTGCATGTTCGACGACCTGTGCGGATCCTGCTCAGACGGTGTGCGCGCATGTGTGTACCGATCTGATGCGCGATGCGGCGCATTGCGGTGCGTGCGACATCGCGTGTCAGAGCGACGAGCGGTGCGCCGAAGGCGTGTGTGTCAACACGTGTGACGAGGAGACTCAGCGCGTGTGCGATCACGTATGTCTCGACGTCTCTCAGGATAACGATCATTGCGGTGCGTGTGATGTCGCGTGTCAGAGCGACGAACGGTGCGTCGAAGGCGTGTGTGTCAACACGTGCAACGACGAATTTCAGCGTGTCTGCGATCACGTCTGTGTCCACGTGCAGGAGGATTCGGCGCATTGCGGCGCATGTGGCCACGCATGTCCCGAAAAACAGATTTGTGTCGAGGGCAGCTGTGTCTGTCCGGAAAGCGATCCCCTGTGTGATGTCGAATTGCCCACGTGTACGGCATCGCAACGCCTGTGCGGCGTGACGTGTGTCGATGTCCAGACCGACGTCTCCCATTGTGGTGCGTGCGACCATGCGTGTGCCGAATCTTCCATCTGTGTGTCGGGCACATGCGTCGATTGCACGGACAAAACGATGTGCGGATCGATATGTTACGACCTGCAGTCGGATCCCGACCATTGCGGTTCGTGTGATTCTACGTGTCCCAACAACGTGGCATGTGTGAATGGGTCTTGTCAGGGGTGCCAGGAAAATACCATCGATTGCGACGGGGATCCGTCGAACGGCTGTGAAAAGACGACGGCCGAATGCGATTGTCAGAATGGGGACACGCGCAGCTGTTATTACGGCCCTGCGGGGACTCTGGGCGTCGGTGCTTGTTCGGCCGGTATCGAAACGTGTACGGGAAACCATTGGGGGGATTGCGTAGGCATGGTGTTGCCCGACTACGATATCGTCTGCAATCCATCCAACCCCGCGCAGGATCTAGACTGCAACGGCATTCCCGACGGGACGGGTGACGCCGATCACGACGGGGTGACGTTATGCGGTGGCGATTGTTGCGATACGGCTGCCATGTGTCCCGGCATTTCCGATCCTGCGCTCGTGCGTCCTGGCTTTTATGAAGATCCCCACAACAAAGTCGATGACAACTGCAACGGAGTCATCGACGAAACGTCGTCGACGTGCACGGCCGCCTACACCTACGGCACCGATCTCTCCCAGGCTTCCGCCCGTTCCGCCGCCGGTATCCAACTCGCCCGTGCCATGGATATCTGCGAAATGGCTAGCGAACTTGGCTATGGGCTCGTCTCGGCGGAGGTTTCTTCTCTCAATTCCACGAACCTCGGAAATACGGGTTTGGGCAGAGCCATCAACGTGTTCCCCTACCTCGCCAGCACCTCCGCCCCGACCGTTCCCGTCATCTCCCCGCAGAAAGGTGGTCAGTTTGCCGGCATGTCGTCGGGGTATTTTTTGAGTGGCGCCGTGTCGGGAAACGCCAACAACCAAACGAGTTCATTTATCAGCGGTGGTACGATTCCGACGCAATATTCCAAAGTGCACAGCGCGCTGCAGTCGGCACCGGGATGTTCGACTTCCAACAACATCAACGATTCCGTGCATCTCAAGCTCGTCATGAAGGCCCCGATCAATGCGACCGGCTTCCAGTTCGACTTCCGTTTCTTCTCTCACGAATATCCCTATTATATTTGTTCGAGCTTTAACGACTTTTTCCTTGCCCTTTTGGAGTCGTCCCATCCCGACATTCCGGCGGATGGCAACATCGCGTTTGACAAAAATGGGAATCCGGTTTCTGTCAACAATGCGTTCTTTACGAACTGCCAGCCGAAATCCTGCAGCAAAGCGTCGCAATGTGCGTCGGGAATCTATACGGCAGGATGTGTGGCGGGAAAATGTACGACGGCGTATGGCGCGTGTCCCGACGGAGTCAATGATCTCAAAGGATTTACGAGTATTTCACAATCCTCGACGTCCGGCGGTGGGGCGACGGCCTGGCTGACGACGACGGCGCCTATCGTGGGTGGCGAGACGTTTACGTTGCACTTCTATATCTGGGATACTGGAGATTCCAACCTGGATTCGGCGGCGATTCTCGACAACTTCCGCTGGGTGACGAATGGAAGTGTGTCGGTGGGCACCGATTTTTCGGATGGCCGAACCTAACCTGAGACATTTGACATCATTCCGCAGGGCGTGAACGTCTTGCGGAATATCAAAACGCGCATGAACGATGGGGCAATGGGGCTCATTTTGATGCGCGTATTTTTTTTGCATAATATTTATATATAAATATATATAAATATATATAAATACGAATAGATTAAATGATATTTTCTTGTGTCAGGGGGAAGTCTCCCCCTGAGCGGCTATTCCGGCAATGGGGCCAGCCCCTTTGCCGAAATACGCCGCTACCCCCTCTGTCACTCGTGATTCAAGCGTTAGTTTTGAGCCTGAATGGCGGTGACGAGGACGGTGTTGACGATATCGGCGACAGACGCGCCCCGGCTCAAATCATTGACGGGCTTGTTGAGTCCCTGGAGAAGAGGCCCGATGGCGATGGCGCCGGAGGCGCGCTGGACGGCTTTATATCCGATATTTCCGGCATTGAGGGTCGGGAAGACGAAGACATTGGCCTGTCCGGCGACGGGGCTTCCGGGGAGTTTGGTACGGGCGACGCTGGGATCCACAGCGGCGTCGTACTGAATAGGTCCTTCGATGAGGAGTTCCGGAGCGGCCTCGCGAGCCTTGGCCGTTGCTTCGCGCACGGCATCGACGTCAGGGCCGGCCCCCGACGTCCCGGTGGAGTAGCTCAGCATGGCGATTTTGGGATCAAGGCCAAAGGCGCGCGCCGTGGCGGCAGACGCGACGGCGACGTCGGCGAGCTGATCCGTGGTGGGGTTGGGGATGACGGCGCAGTCGCCGTAGAGGTAGACGCGATCGGCCAGGCTCATGAGGAAAACGCCGGAAACCGTTTTGATGCCAGGCTTGGTCTTGATGAACTGAAGTGCGGGGCGGATTGTGTCGGCCGTGGTCGTGGTGGCGCCGGACACCATGCCGTCCGCGCGTCCTTTATAGACCATCATGGTGCCAAAGAAAGTTTTGTCGGCCATGAGTGTTCTGGCTTTTTCTTCGGTCATTCCCTTGGCTTTGCGCAGTTCATAAAGGGTGTTGGCATAGTCATCAAAACATGTGTCGTTCTGCGGATCAACGATTTGGATACCATCGATGTCGAGGTGAAGTTCGTCGGCCTTGGCGGAGATGTCGTCTTTTTTGCCGAGGAGAATGACGTCGACGAGTTTTTGTTTTTTGAGTTCGGCGGCGGCGCTCAGAACGCGGTCGACGTTGCCTTCGGGCAGGACGATGGTCTTTTTCTGGGCACGGGCAATGGCGTGCAGGCTTCGCATGAATTTGGTCGGGGTGACGGCGTGGCAGCTCGGTTTGATGACGTTGAAGTCAATTTTTGCGCACTTGGGCTGGATCACGGTGATATTTTTGTTGGCCAGCCGCCGAACGACTTCGCTGGAGCATCCGGAAGCGACGACGTCGAGGGTGAAGCCCTCCTGAGCGAACTGCTGGATGGCGAGTTCGATGGCCTCGACCGCCTGATCGTCGGTTTTGTCTTTGGTGCAGACGGCCGGAACGAGCATGGCGTCGAGGTTTCGAGCGATGGCGGTGTTGAGTTCATACGCCATGCGGATGGCGCAGTCCTCATAAACAGGCAGTGCGATGAGCACATCGGCGTTTTGAGCCGCCGCTTCGGCGTTGTCGCACAGGGCGTCGAGAAGTTGCGCTTTTTGTCCCTGAGCAATGCGTTTGGCGGCATCCTGACGCGGGATGGCGTGTTCACCGGAATCGGCGATGGGGTTCCAGATGGCGGTTTTATGTCCTTGCGCCTCGAGGGCGTCGGCAAGTTTTTGCGCGAGGGAAGGGGCGCAGGATTCACAACACAAGAGCATGATGGTTTTCATAATGAAACTCACTCCAAATGACAGATTGGACAAAGGGTGAACACCGGGGCCGCCGTCCAGTCCGGATGCCCCGGTCATAGGACCTGGGGACTTGGTTCAGTCCCCAAAATGGCGGCGAGATTCTACTCCAAACGCGCTTTTTTTGAACGAGGATTTACGTTTTCAGAGCGCACACAGGGGGTAGAATGGGCATAAAAAAACGGCGCGTATCCGCCTTGGCGGATAGCGCCGTGCGCAAGGCGTATCCGCCTGAGCGGATAGCCTGCGCTCAAGCGCGAGGCTTATTCGTCGTCGTCGCAGTGGCAGCAACCGCCCTGGCAACATTTTTTGTCCTCTTTTTTCTTTTCGACGATGAGGGCTTCCGTGGTGAGAAGGAGGCCGGCGACCGAAACGGCGTTCTGGAGTGCGACGCGGGCGACTTTGGCGGGATCGATGATGCCGTCGGCCACGAGGTCGGTGTAGGTGTCGTTTGCGGCGTTATATCCGAACGAGAACGCGTCGTTCTGACGGATTTTGTCGATGACGACGCTGGGTTCGACGCCGGCGTTGCGCGCGATTTGACGGGCGGGTTCTTCGAGGGCGCGTCGGAGGATGCCGACACCGAATTTTTCGGCGTCCGAGCATTTGACGTCGTCGAGGGCGGAGGCGGCACGCAGGAGTGCGGTTCCGCCGCCGGGGATGATGCCTTCCTCGAAGGCGGCGCGCGTGGCGTGGAGGGCGTCGTCGACGCGGTCTTTTCGTTCCTTCATTTCGGCTTCGGTGGCGGCGCCGATTTTGAGGACGGCCACGCCGCCGCTGAGCTTGGCGAGGCGTTCCTGGAGTTTTTCGCGGTCATAGTCGCTCTTGGCGTCGTCGGCCTGTTTTTGGATCATGGCGCAACGATCTTTGATGGCCTGGGCATCGCCGCGTCCGTCGACGATGACGGTGGAATCTTTGGCGATGGTGACCTGACGTGCGGATCCGAGCTGCGCGAGCTTGGTGGCGTCGAGTTTCATGCCGAGATCTTCGCTGACGACTTCGCCGCCGGTGAGAATGGCGATGTCCTGCAACATGGCTTTTCGGCGATCGCCGAAGCCAGGCGCCTTGACGGCGGCGACTTTGAGCGTCCCGCGCAACCGGTTGACGACGAGGGTTGCAAGGGCCTCGCTGTCGACATCTTCGGCGATGATGAGAAGGGGACGGCCGGTGCGGAGCACTTCCTCGAGGATCGGGAGCATGTCCTTCATGGCGCTGATTTTCTTTTCGACGAGGAGAATGTAGGGATCGTCGAGGACGCAGGTCATGCGCTCGGAATCGGTCACGAAGTAGGGCGAGAGGTAGCCGCGGTCGAACTCCATACCCTCGACGACTTCGAGCACGGTTTCCATGCCCTTGGCCTCCTCGACGGTGATGACGCCGCGGTGGCCGACTTTTTCCATGGCCTGTGCGATGAGGTCGCCGACGACCTTGTCGCCGTTGGCGCTGAGCGTGCCGACCTGGCAAATTTCCTTGGGATCGCGAGTCTGTCTGGCGTTGGCTTTGATGAATTCGACGACCTTGGCGGTGGCGGCGTCGATCCCGCGTTTGAGCGCCATGGGGTTGTGGCCGGCCGTGACGTAACGCAGACCTTCGCGGTAAATCGCCTCGGCGAGAACCGTGGCCGTCGTGGTGCCGTCACCGGCGACGTCGGCAGTTTTGGACGCCACTTCGCGGACCATCTGAGCCCCAAGATTTTCGGCGATGTCCTTGACCTCGACCTCCTTGGCGACGGACACGCCATCCTTGGTCACTTTTGGGCTGCCAAAGGATTTTTCGATGACGACGTTGCGCCCTTTGGGGCCGAGCGTCGTTTTGACGGTATTGGCGAGCATCTGAACGCCTTCGAGGAGTTTTTGACGCGCGGCTTCTTTGTAAATGATTTCTTTGGACATAATTTTGTGCTCTCTATTTTAATAAGGGTAAATATTTTCTTTTTGGGAGGGGGGGAGTCCATCTCGGTTTGCATACGAAAATGCACCGGCCCCCCCGCGCGTCTATTTCGGCTACGCCTCAATACGTCGCGCCCCCCTTAATTTTCGATGATTGCCAGGACGTCGTCTTCGCGCAAAATGACATAATCGACGCCATTGAGTTTAACTTCGGACCCGGAATATTTGCCAAACAGAACGACGTCGCCCGTTTTGATTTCGATGGCCTGTCGCTTTCCGTCTTTGGACAATTTGCCCGTCCCCACGGCGAGGACTTTGCCTTTGGCCGGTTTTTCCTTGGCCGTATCGGGAATGATGATTCCACCTTTGCTCACGGTCTCTTCTTCAACGCGCTGCACGACGATGTGATCATTCAAGGGTTTCAACATAATTCGGATTCTCCTTGCAAAAACGACAAAACAAAAGACGAGCCTCTTTGCGCGAGACCCGTAAACGGCGCGCCATTGTAGACACCCATGAATTTTGACAAGAGAACGTGTGTCTTTTTTTTGTGGGGGAGTAGAGCCGAGTTTTTGGTGTGGGGGATGGCGGGAAGGTTTTGGGGGTTCCGTGCCAGCAGCGGGGGAAGTTTTTTTAACGGGACGCTTTGATCAGGACGAGCACGACCATCATGTTGCCATGGGAATCGCGTCCCGTGGGGGCAATGCGTCCCTGTTCGCCATGGGATGTGCATCCGAGAAAGGGGATATCTCCCAGGGCGTTTTGCATTTCGCGGCAGACCTGCGGCATGTTTTCGGCGATAATCGACGTACACCCGGCGCAATACATGACGAATGCTGCGACGATGGACGCCTTGTTGTGGATGGCGAGCGCCTGTCTGACGACATTTCCGGCATGGAGGATGAGTTGTCGCACATTCCCCCGGGTGAGGATGATGGTCGTGTTTGGCTCGGGTTCTGAATAAAGTTCGATAGAACCTAGATCAGAATGAATAGATCGCGGATGAGTGAGCCAATAATCGGTACCGGACGGGGTGTTGAGAGGACGGCCAAATGGATAGAGCGCCGCCGATCGCGGAAGTTCTCCGCCACATCGGATGCAGTCTTCAAAGAGTCCGTGTGTCCATTCGTTGTACACTTCGGCGGCGGGACGTGCATCAATGGTCAGAAGGGTTCTGCCCTGGGCGGCCGTGATGGTGCCCGAGTTTTGGGTCGGCAGATATCCGCCAGAGGTGATGGAACACATAAACTGGTCGGAATACACAAGCGTGAGCACGACGCCTTGACGAAGGAATGTCTCGCCGAGAAAGACGAAGGGATAGTCGAGAAATTTGTCGTGCGCGGCGGTGGAGCCGAAAATCTGGACGGACTGGTCATAAACGTCGTGAATGCCCTCGATAATGCGCTCCTCGTATCCCCGAATGGCATGCATGAGGATGGTGTGGGGCGTCATGTTCGGGCGTCTGGATTTCGTCAGAGTCTCCCGGACCTGGAGCCTGGGATTTGATGAGGAGGAAAAGTCGATGGCAAGAGGGGCAAGGTCGAAATGTTCATCGCCCTCCATCAGGAAGCCGTAACTCCCGCGACGGAAGCCGTCGGGAGAAAAGACGCCATGATAGGAACTGACCCCGAGAATGGTCAGACGGGGAAAGCGCGCCTGAATCTCACGGAGCAACTCAGGCGGAATGACCTGAGTCGTGTAAACGACGAGATATTGCGGGTCGATCCATGTCTCCATGTTGAGGCTGGATAAGTTGATAATGCGCATATCGGCTCCGAGCATTTTGATAGATATACAGAAATGATCGGCTTTTTACTTCACAAGATACGAGAAAGTCCAGTCCCATTGAAGATGTATTCTGTTTGCAGAACACATGGCGATGAGGTAGGGAGACTGTCCGCGTGAAATATCGCATTTTTGTTGGACTTGTCTGTATGGAGTGAAAATGACAACTCAGATTCTCATTGAAGACCGGTTTGCGTGTTCTGCCGAGTCTTTGTACAAGCTGTTGAGTGACAACGCTTTTGACGACAAACTGATGGATGCCCTCAGCATGCGCAAGGAGCTTTTGGACTCGCATGAGGTCCCTGGCGGCGTTCAGTATCGGATTCGCCTGACCAATCCCGAAGACATCCCCGCGATTGCAGTGAAATTTACGGGAGCCCATCTGTCCTATGTGGAGACGCGGACGTGGCAGAATGCGACGTCATCCAATACCTGGATTATCGAACCTGAGGTACGCGGGGCTACGGTCGAGGCAAAGGGGAAGACGGAAATCGTCCCGGCGGATGGCGGCTGTGTCCGCCGTACGACGGGGACCATTTCTGTCAATCTTCCGCTTATTGGAAAAAAGATAGAATCCATGGTACTCGAAAGCATCACGGCGACGTTTAAGAAGAACGCCAAATACTGTCAGGATTATCTTCGCGAGAATGGCATTTCGTGAATTGGTGAATGCTTTGAGAAGAACCACAAAAGCCGCCAAATGGCGGCTTGTGTGGTTTCTGTCGGTGAGAGCATTGAGGCAAAAAGACTTAGAGCAAATCCTTGAGGAGTTTTGCACATTTTTTTGCCGTAGCAGAGTATTTGCTCTTTTTCTCGGAAATGCGATCCATGAACTGAATGGTCGACTCGATGCGATCGAGTTCGATGCCGGTGGGCTGGAGTGCCTTGGCGGCCTCGCACAATTCTTCGACACTTTCGACGGAAAGCCCTTCGTCACATTTTGAGCGGGCATCGTTGTATCTGGCGAGTCGGATTTTACTCTTCGCTTCTTTGATGAGTTTTTGAGCTTCATCGAAGCTATGGGTGTTGTCGCCGATGGTTTCGAGAAGGTCGATGGCGCCATTGTAGTGCCGGTCGAGAATATGATCGCTTGCCTGCTTGATTTTGGCCTGGCATTCGATTTCGATTTCAATTTTCCGTTGCAGACTCTGAATATTTTCCTCGTTGGGGAACTCGGAGTTCAGGGATCTGACGATTTTGTTTGCCTCTTCGTAGAGGGCGTTGTTGTAGTAACGCGTGGCCTCATCGAGACGGGCCTGTTTTTTGGCAAAGAGATCGGCGGCAGAAGGTGTTTCAGCCACGGGTTCGGAGGGAGATTCAGAGTTCAAGGCGAACAGGACGATGGCGAATCCGATGACCAGGATGATGAAAAGCGCCAAAAACAGGGTGAAGATGGTGCGGTTGTCGTTCGACTTTTTCCCCGCATTGGCATACGCGACGAGGTCAACATGCTGGGTGGCGGGCACAAAGACAAACGTCACATTGCCAAATCGAATGAGATCGCCGGATTTGAGGGGGGATTCCGATTTGATGAGTTTGTTGTTGACGAACGTGCCGTTGGAAGAGCCCAAATCGATGACAGAATAGTTGAGGTTCTGATTGATGATTTTGGCGTGATTCCTCGAGATGGAGGAGTCTGACAGGAGAATATAGTTTTCTTCGGTACGCCCGATGGTGTTGGACGCTTCGGAGAGCATAAACTCCTCGCCGGCGAACTGATCGGCGACACGAACGATTTTGTAACCGCTCTGGCCGCCGGAAACGATCTGCGTTTTGAGCACATCCTGCCCGGCGTTGCTCATATCGTTCTGATCTTTATATTCGAGATAGAGCGTATACTCGCCGATCCGAATTTTGTAGCCGTTTTTAATTTCGGTGCGCGCCTGAATCTTCGTGCCGTTGACGTGAACGCCGTTGGCCGAACCGAGGTCGTCGACGTAACACTTGTTGTTGGAAACAAAGATTCGTGCGTGCGTGCGCGACACCGAATTGGACGGCAGAACGACGTCGTTGCCGTCGACACGTCCAATGGTGTAACTGCCCTGGTCAAAAGAAATCTCCGCTGCGGAGCGACCATGGCGGTCTTCAATGATAAGTGTGTACATAGGTCTCTATTTATGGATTGAAGATCGAAGGATCGAGTGCCATGCCGCCATTTTCGAGTTCGCGGTAGAAATTGGGGATATTGCCAAGCGCCTTGAACTGCCCCTCTCCCATTGCCATATTTCCCATGCCGGCATTCGTCCAGGCAAAGATGGGGACGAGCTGGAGGTCGTTGTCTTTGGACACGACCTCGGCGATTTCGACGATGCGCCGTTTGGCATCCGTAAAGGCCCGGACGGTGATGACGATGTCGATGTTGCCGGCCAGTCCCGCCGCTTCGGGCACGCTGGAGACCATGCGTTTGAACATCTCAAAGCCCTCGTTGGCATTGAGACTCGACATGGTGGCGATGGACCCCTGAGCGCCGGCACAAATGGCCGAGACAAAAGCCGAAGCCTCGGCCGGAGTCTGGATCGAATCCGCCAGAATGCGTTCGGCACGCATACGCGAAGCCTGTCTCACGAGCGAGGCGAGATCACCGCCCTGGCCAAAGGACGCATTCTGAGCCTCCAGGTTGATGACGTAAAGCTGCGGCATGACGAGCACCGCGGAATTTTCGACAGTGACAATGCGCTCGCCGTCGGGAATTTCTGCCCCGATGGCATTGAGCAACGTCGTGCGTCCGGAACATTGCGCGCCGACGATGAGAATATTGCGGCGAGCCTTGACGCAGAGATTGAGGAATTTTGCCATCTCGGGCGAGAGCATCTCGCGCTGGAGAAGCGAGGAGGTCGTGTGAAATTCGTGATTGGTCTTGCGCACGATGAGCGCGGTCGAGGCCACGGACACAGGAGGAATGACGACCTCTATCTGCGTTCCGTCGCCAAACCGGACTTCCGTGACGGCCGGCGCGTTTTGCGGGGTCATTCCGACAAATGCCAGGAGACGCTGCGCGATGAGATAGAGCATGTCGGACGTCGTGAACTGGAGTTCCGAGATTTCCCGACGGCCCTTGCGTTCCACCACGATGGTCTCGAAATTGTAGACGTTAAACGCCGAAACGTCCGCATCGTCAATGAGCGAATCGACGGCACCGAGACCGCAAATTTCCTTGAGAAGAAAATCGGCCAGCGTGTCGGTGTTGATGTTTCCAAGCTGGCTTCTGCATGCCTGGATGAGATCGACGATTTTGTTATAACACGCGTCCTGAGTTTCGGGTTCGGGCGGGTAGGGCATCGCGGCCAAGGACTGGAAATCGTTTTCGGCCAGATAGTTGTCCATGACAATACGGGCCGCTTTCAGCCAGGCCATGGATTCCGGCGTACGCGCGTCGTCGACGACGATTTCCTCGGGCAACGCCGCGGTTCCGATATCTTTTTTGACCGGATTTTGACGCGATGCGCCGAGATTTTTGCCGCTTCCGGGCAACGAGGAGGCGCGCTCGGACGCATTGCTTCCTGGCAGACGCAACGATTTGTCGATGAGACCTTCACTCGAACCCGACGGCTTTTGCGGACCGGGGGAGGGCAGGGGACGGTTTCCGGATGGGGCGGCACCCAGACTTGGCGCGGCCCCGACTGAGGCCGGCCCTATGGCGCTTGTTCCGAGCGACGGCGCAGAAACGCCCGATCCCGAGACGCCGAGCGATGGCATGCCGGATTCCGCAGGTGCCGGCGCGGGCATGCCGAGTGCAGGTCCGCCGACGCCAGGCCCCATCGGCGCGGCAGGCGCGGCAGGGTTGAGCCCCGGCCCCATCGGCGGCACATTTGCCCCCAGCCCCGGCCCCATCGGCGCGGCAGGCGCGGCAGGGTTGAGCCCCGGCCCCATCGGCGGCACATTTGCCCCCAGCCCCGGCCCCATCGGCGCGGCAGGCGCGGCAGGGTTGAGCCCCGGCCCCATCGGCGGCACATTTGCCCCCAGCCCCGGCCCCATCGGCGCGGCAGGCGCGGCAGGGTTGAGCCCCGGCCCCATCGGCGGCA
>CAMCLY010000067.1 GCA_945875805.1 uncultured Myxococcales bacterium
GCACGTGAGCAGTGCCGTGCCGTTTTCATTGCACTTTGAGCCTTCGTAGTCGCACGCCGCCGTTTTGCACGCATTGTTCTCGCAGTCGCACGTCTGGCTCGACTCCACGCCGTTCACGCACGTGAGCAGTGCCGTGCCGTTTTCATTGCACTTTGAGCCTTCGTAGTCGCACGCCGCCGTTTTGCACGCATTGTTCTCACAAGTACACGTCTGGCTCGACTCTACGCCGTCCTTGCACGTGAGCAGTGCCGTGCCGTCCGCATTGCACTTTGAGCCGGCATAATTGCACGCCGGTTTGTCATTGTCCGACCCGGAATCATCCCCGCAACCTGCAAAAAATGCGACAGACAACCCAAAAATTAAAGCAAACTTAGAATTTTTTTTCATTTCACACTCCAAAAAATGAGGCCAACAATGACCTGCGCCTCTTTTAGTGGGCTTTACCCCTGGGTTCAAGTCGCTTTATGTCATCTTTGAGGGAATACCCGGTTTGTTGCCTTTGGGTGGGAGGGGGAAGTCTCCCCCTGAGCGGCTATTTCGCCCTGCGGGCTCAATACGCCGCTACCCCCTCTTTTTTCACGCCATGGTCTCACCTGAAATCCCATCAGATGCAAACCAAACGCAAAAAGTGCTTCAAATTTCAAAAAAAACCACCCCAAATGCAAAAGTGCCCACTCGAACTGAACGTTTTTGAAGCCTGCGGCCACACGCCCGCACCAACGCGTCGGCGGGGCCGTGGTTGACATGGGTTGTGCGATAATATTAATAATGATGTGGCGATGGTGGCAATGGATTTAAAGTAAGACTTCTATACATGGGCAGATATCGTGGGCAGAACTTCCAAAAAAGCGTCAGGTCAGACAAAGTTCAATTTAGAAATGCAGACGGAGCTGTGCCGGATTTTTGAGAACAGTTTCACATCCATAGAAGACTGTGTATCGCGGATTCTTGTTCCGGTATTCCATAGAAATAAGTTTGAGCGGGCTGGGTGCGGCATTCCCGAACATCGCCATGACGTTGAAAACCGCGCGGAATCGCGTCATGTCAGATCCGTATATCATGTGGGAACCGTGGATATCTGTGCACAGAAGGTGAATATTTTTGAAATCGTTCTTGCAGATTTTTCCGATATGCGCCGGGATTGCGCCCATATTCATCGCGTCGTGGGATCCTTTCTGGACATGGAAGACACGGCCCTCATGATTGTGCATTATGCAACCCCGGAGGGGCGTTCCTGGCAGTTCAGTTATGTCGAAAAAAACAGAACGGCCAAAGACCTGGTCTCGGCAAAACGATGGTCGTATTTCTGTGGTCATGGGGGAAGCGGTCGGATCGCGGCCGAACGTCTGGCACGGTTTGCCGCAATCAGGAAGGTTCAAACCGGAGATTTGAAAGAGGTGTTTTCGGTCCGTGCGTTGACCAGCGCGTTCTATACAAAACTATACGACTGGTATGAATGGGCTCAGGACGAGGTGTTTAATGTGATCTTTCCAGACTGTGCCGGAACCGGCCAGGACGGCGAATCCATGCGCCATGAATCCTTCATACGACTCATCATGCGTCTTATTTTTGTATGGTTTGCCAAACAAAACCATCTCGTCGACGATGCGCTTTTTGATGTTCAAAAATTGGCTCAATATCTCAAAAATTTTGATCCAAAGGCTGGTCAGTCAGGGGATGGCTGCTCGCCACCGTGCGAAGAAACGACAAATTACTATCGTGCCATTTTACAAAATCTCTTTTTTGACACGCTCAACACCCCGATGGGGGAACGCCGATTTGCGGAGGATGAAGAAAGATCCGGATCAAGTCAGGCGGAGGGCGAGTTCAAAACATTTTTTCATGACGAAGATCTGTTGACAAAAAGCGGACGCATCGAAGTCAAAAAATGTTTTGCCCACACGCCGTTTATCGATAGCGGGCTGTTTGAACGTCCCGGCGAGTTTGGGGGGAGGGATGAACGCATGGAGGGGCACGGCGTAAGCCGTGCGTTTGTCCCGAATATTCTCTTTTTCAATGACGACGAGCGACACCCGGGCATTTTCACGTTGTTCAAACAGTATCCTTTTGTCGTTGAAGAAAGCACGCCTGACGACATCATCATTGCTCTCGATCCTGAAATCATGGGTATCGTCTTTGAAAACCTCCTCGCCAGCTATCGCCCGGACGTGCGAGATTCTGCACGGAAGACGACGGGGTCGTTTTATACGCCGCGTGAGATTGTGGAATATATGGCGGCATCATCCCTTTGTGAATACGTCAAACACAAACTGGCGGCACGGGATGAGATTGCGCCGGAACTCGTGGACAGGTTGTTCAGAGAGGAGGCGTGTCCCGAAGAACTGAATTCGTTTAAAAATAAGATTCGACACATCCTGTGTGAAGCCAGGATCCTCGATCCCGCCTGCGGGGCGGGCGCATTTCCCATGGGGGTGATGCAGTGTGTTTTGAATATCATGCGCAAACTTGGTTTTGAGGGCGATGGGGTGATCTATGAAATAAAAAAACATATCATAGATAATTGCCTGTACGGTATCGATATTCAGAGTCTTGCGGTTCAGATGACGCGATTGCGTTTTTTTTTGTCGCTCGTCTTTGACATTGTCCCCGACCAAACCAAACCGAATCTTGGCATGCCCTCGTGTGCCGGGCTTCTTGCCCATTTTGTCGCCGCCAACGCGATCATGCCGCTTCATGTCCATGTAAATACAAATACCTCCTGGATTGAATGCACGATGCGCGAAGTGCAACAAGAAAAAATCCATCTCAGGCGCATTCATGACGAATACTTTAGAGCGGCAGGCAGCGCAGAGAAAAGAAAACTTCTGGGAGATGAGAGAAATGCAAGAGCGCGAATGGCCGTGCTCCTCAGACAACACACGATTGTCGATCGCGTCGATGTCGAACGATTTCTCAGATGGAACCCATGCAGGCAAAATAGCTCGAACGCTTTTTTCGATCCAGACTGGATGTTTGGTATCTCCGATGGTTTCGATATCGTCATCGGCAATCCGCCATATGGGGTGAGCATGAGCAGGGAAGAAAGAAAACAATATCGAAATTATTATAAATACCTGCTTCTGAAATATGATATTTATATGGTGTTTTTTGAGATGGGGCTAAACTATACGAAAGATATCTTGTGCTATATTACGCCGGACAAGTGGCTGTCGAGATCGTTTGCTTTGGAGTTCAGAAAACATTGCATGATGCCTCACATGTTTAGAATTGTTTATACGAAGAACAAGGTGTTTGAAAATGCCACGGTGGATGCCATCATTTCTTTTTTTGCCAAACAAAGTTCTTCGGAATTGGAAATACACGCGATCGACCAAAACGAGGGGCGTCACATCACCACCATTGACAAAAAACGCATCACGGATCCGTTTTTTGTGGATCAGTATTTTATAGACAGTTCTGGTATCGTGGAATGGCTGGAGAGACAGCCTTTCCGTGTGAAATCGTTTGCAAAATGTGAATATGCTTTGGTCAGTCCGTCACTTGCCTATCAATTGAAGAATGTCATTGGATGCAATCCCGAACCGGGCCGGGAGGAGTTTTTAATTCTGAATACAGGGCTGATCGCCAAATACAGACATCGCTGGAATGACAAGTACATGAGATACCTGAAGTCGCTCTATCCCCATCCGGTCGTCTCGACGGAGAATTTGAGGTCTTTGATGGGGCAGACGTTCGTGACACGAATGGCCTCTCCCAAGTTGATCATCAAGGGCCTGAATTTGCTGGACTGTACGGTAGACCTGCATGGACGGATGATGTCCACCGTCGCCACGCTTAATATCAGATCCGCTTCGACAGATTTGTTGTGTTTGCTGGGCGCAATCATCAATTCCTCTTTGATGGGAAGGTATTGCAAGGAAAAATATGTCTCCAGCAGTTACTGCGGCGGTCTTGAGTTTACGCCGCAAATGATAGAGTCCCTTCCTGTCCCCGATTTGCATGAGACGAACTCGTCGTTGATGATGCGCATTGTCGAAAATGTGAAAAAGATCCTGACCGTTGATGAGGAGAAGCAGGTCTGTGATTTGATACAAAAAACGGATGAAATGGTCTCCCGGCTTTACCATGTGACATCCACGGATGGCTTTGACGCCGGGATGGCATGTCGGAACCTCCCGGATGTTTCGCAATGACTTGCGTGCCGCCCGTCGTGGGCACGGCAGAATGTGTACTTTGGAGATCCCATGGATACTTTCGGAAGAGGGGGTAGCGGCGTATTGAGCCCGCAGGGCGAAATAGCCGCTCAGGGGGAGACTTCCCCCTCCCGCAAAAAACGGGGATTTAGACAATTTTCTGGTGGAAAAATACAGAAAACTCCATAGAAAACGCGTTTCGTCTCTAGAATCGGTTTGGAGGTGTCATGATGAAAATGTTGTATCTCGAATGCGGAATGGGCGCGGCTGGCGACATGCTGGCGGCTGCCCTGTTGGATTTGTATGAAGATCCGGAGGCGATGGTCGGCAGGCTCAACGCCCTCCACCTCGAGGGCATTTCCTACGCGCTTGAAAGAGGGCATTCCTGTGGCGTGGCCGCCATGCGGTTGCACGTGCTGTGTCATGGCGAGGAGGAACACGCGCACGAAGACGAACACGGACACGGACACGGACACGGACACGGACACGAACACGCGCATCATGCGCATCGGCATCTATCGGATATCGAGTCGATGGTCGACGGGATGGCGGTTTCGGCACGCGTCCGCGAAAACATAAAGCAGGTGTATCGCCGGATTGCCGAGGCGGAAGGGCATGCGCACGGATGTGAGGTGGGGGAGGTGCATTTTCACGAGGTGGGGATGCTGGATGCCGTTGGGGATGTGACGGCCGTCTGCGTTATGATGGACGATCTTGGGATTGACCGTGTGATGGCGTCTCCGGTCCATGTGGGGGCCGGTGTGGTCCGCTGTGCGCACGGGACGCTTCCCGTTCCGGCGCCTGCGACGGCTTGGATATTGCGCGACGTGCCGACGTATGGCGGGGAGATTGCCTCGGAGCTCTGTACCCCGACGGGGGCGGCCCTGATCCGTCATTTTGCCGAAGGGTTCGGGCCTCAGCCGGTGATGCGAGTGGCGCGCGTGGGGTATGGAATGGGGCAAAAAGTGTTTGAACGCATGAACTGTGTGCGGGCGTTTCTGGGTTGGGCGGACGACGGGCAGGATCGTGACGGCGTGGTCTATGAGATGTCGTGCAATCTTGACGACATGACGGCCGAACGCATGGGGTATGCCGCGGAGAGGGTGATGGAGGCGGGGGCCCTGGATGTATGGACGGTGCCGGCGGTCATGAAAAAAGGCCGGCCGGGGGCGGTGTTTAGCTGTCTTTGCACCGGGGCGCGGCATGACGCCGTCTTGCGTGCCATTTTTGCCCATACCACGACGATCGGGGTGCGGGAGGTGGAGACCTCGCGTCATGTCCTGGCGCGGCACTTCGTCACGCGGCAGACCCCGTGGGGGGAGGTTGGGATCAAAATCGCCTCCGGGTATGGGGTGGAGCGAGCAAAGCCGGAGTTTGAGGACATCGCGCGCATGGCCGGGGCACTGGGGGTGTCGATAGAAGAGGTGATGCGCCGGCTTGGCATGGAGGACTGGAGGACGTCGGAAGACGCCTGCCGTCCATATCCCATTGACAAGGGAATTGTGCCGGATCTATAGACCTGCCCGTCGTTTCGGGTGCAAAAATGGTTTTGTCACCCTTTTTTCTCGTGATTTCGGAGGTTTTAAATGACCATCAAAGTAGGCATCAATGGTTTTGGCCGCATCGGCCGTATGGTTTTCCGCGCTGCAGTCGAGAGCTTCAGCGACATTCAGATCGTCGGCATCAACGACCTCCTCGATCCGGATTATCTGGCTTACATGCTGAAGTATGACTCGGTGCACGGCCGTTTTGACAAAGACGTCAAGGTCGAGGGGAACTATCTCGTCGTCGATGGCAACAAGATCCGCCTGACGGCCGAAAAAGATCCCGCCAACCTCAAGTGGGACGAAGTCGGCGCGGACGTCGTCGTCGAATCCACGGGTCTCTTCCTCACCGAAGAAACCGCCAGCGCCCACATCAAGGCCGGTGCCAAGAAAGTCATCATGAGCGCTCCCAGCAAAGACGCCACGCCGATGTTCGTCTATGGCGTCAATGACAAAAAATATGCGGGTCAGGCCATCATTTCCAACGCCAGCTGCACCACGAACTGCCTGGCTCCGATCAGCAAGGTGCTCAACGACAAGTTCGGCATCAAGCGCGGCCTGATGACGACCGTCCATGCGGCCACAGCCACCCAGAAAACCGTCGACGGTCCCTCCAAAAAAGACTGGCGCGGCGGCCGCGGCATCCTCGAAAACATCATCCCCTCCTCGACGGGTGCAGCCAAGGCCGTGGGCAAAGTTCTTCCCGAACTCAACGGCAAACTGACCGGTATGTCGATGCGCATTCCCTCGTCGGACGTCTCCATCGTCGACCTCACCGTCGAACTCGAAAAAGAGTGCACCTATGAGGAAATCTGCGCGGCTATGAAAGCGGCCTCCGAAGGCGAACTCAAGGGCGTCCTCGGTTACACCGACGAAGCCGTCGTCTCCACCGACTTCCGCGGCGATTCCCGCACCTCCATCTTTGACGCCAAGGGCGGCATCCAGCTCGACAAAACCTTCGTCAAAGTCCTCGCCTGGTATGACAACGAATGGGGCTACAGCAACAAAGTCCTCGAAATGGTTCGCGTCATTTCCAAGTAATCAGGGCTTATCCCTTGTCTGAAAGCCGGGCTCATTTGAGCCCGGCTTTTTTTGAACCCTGCCATCGCGAGTATACAAAGGCATTTTATTGATGAGTCGTTGTTATAATTTTGGGGCGGGCCCTGCCATGTTGCCCGAATCCGTGCTCCGAAAGGCACAGGATGCCCTGTGGGACATCGGGACCGGGGCGGGAATCCTGGAAACAAGCCACCGGTCAGCCTACTTTGACGCGATGATGGATGCGCTTCACGCGCAGTTTCGGCGGATTGCGGCGATTCCCGAGGACTACGACCTCATGTTTCTCCAGGGCGGGGCGACCTTGCAGTTTTGCCAGATCCCCGCGACATTCGCGCGTCCCGGAGACACCATAGACTGTATCCACACGGGGTTCTGGACGCGCAATGCCATGCGCGATGCCGCGTTCTATGCAAAGATTCATTATGCCTACGACGGTGCCGTTTCAAACTTCCAGCACATTCCAAGGGATGACGAGATTCATTACAGTGCAAGCCCGGCATACGTCTATTACTGCGCCAACAACAGTTTTCTGGGCACGGAATTCCGGCGGCCGCCAAAGACGGACTTTCCGCTCGTGGCCGACATGAGCAGCAACATCCTGAGCCGGCCAATCGACGTGCGCGCGCACAGCCTTATCTTTGCATCGGCACAGAAAAACCTCGGTATCGCGGGGTGTTGCGTGATCATCATCCGGCGCGGGTTTCTCGACACATGCCCCGACGCGCCGTCGATGTTCAACTACAAAAGGCTCGTACAGAACCGGTCGATGCTCAATACCCCGCCGACGTTTGCCCTCTATATCATGAAACTCATGCTCGACTGGATCGACGAACACGGCGGTCTGGAGGCCGTCGAACGGCACAACCGGACCAAGGCCGCCATCATTCGCGAGGCCATCGACGACACGCGCGGTTTTTTCACCCACGTCGGAGAGCCCGAATCGCGTTCCATGATGAACATTTCGTTTCATGCCCCGACCCCGGAACTCGACGCAAAGTTTGTCTCCCAGGCCGAAACCCTGAACATGACGGGTCTTCGTGGACACCGGGAGACCGGCGGCCTGCGCGCGTCCGTGTTCAATGCTTTTCCCGTCGAGGGGTGCGAAAAACTTGCGGAGTGCATCCGACGCTTTGCACGCGAAAATGCGTGAATTTTTTTAAGGAACGGTTGTTTTTGTTTACTGTAAATGTTTTTTTGTGATACGGGGCAGGCCCCCGTGACTCCCTGTGGAGGGTATGCTGCGATGATTCCCATTTTACCGCCATCCGAAGACATCGGAACCGACCGCGACTCGCATTTTCACGTCGTCCTTGTCGAACCCGAAATTCCTCCCAATACGGGGACGATAGCAAGGCTTTGTGCGGGGACGGACACCCATCTTCACCTCGTCAAGCCCCTGGCGTTTGCGCTGGATGACTCCAAGCTCAGGCGCGCCGGGCTCGACTACTGGCCGAATGTCCATCTCAGCGTGCACGAATCGTTTGGCGAAATTCTCGATCTGTTCGGGCGCGAACGCCTTCATCTTTTTACGACCAAGTCGGAACGCCGCGTCGGGAACGTCCAGTTTCGTCTGGGCGATGCGCTCGTCTTTGGTCCCGAAACGCGCGGGCTCAGTCTGGCCATTCGGACGCCGCTCCAGGATCGTTGCGTGACGCTGCCCATCCGCAAGGATCACATCCGCAGTCTCAACCTCGCCGTGTCGACGGCGATCGGGCTCTATGAGGCGCTTCGGCAGGTCGACTATGCCCCCATCGACAGCATGCCGCCGGACGCCGTGCTCCTCGACAATCCGGAACATTTTTACGAATAATTCAGGAGTGCACCATGATCGGATACCTCAAGGGGACCGTCATCCTCGTCAGCGACAACCGGGAAATCCTCGTCGAGGCGGGCAATTCCGGCGTTGGATACCGCATTCTCATGGCGTCGACCGACACGGCGGAACTCGCCGTGGGCCAGACCGTCGAGTTTCACATCTATACGCAGGTCCGCGAGGATGCCATTGAGCTGTACGGCTTCAAGACCCGCGACGAGCGGACGCTTTTCACGCGGCTTGTGACCGTCAGCGGGGTGGGCGCCAAAATGGCCCTGGCCATTCTCGGGACGCTGACGCCGGCGCAGCTCCAGACGGCGATACTTTCGGGCGACGTGGCCGCGCTCAGGCGCGTGCCGGGCATCGGTCCAAAGGTCGCCAGTCGTCTCGTGCTCGAACTCGAGTCCTATCTCAAAACCGCCCGTTTTGCAGACGTGGATCCGGCCGCCGTGGCGGTTCCCAGGGCGCGTGTGGACGCGCGTCATGCCGACACCCGCTCGGCGCTTGTGAATCTCGGGCTTGGCGACGCCGAAATCGAGCGCGCCCTGACCGCCCTCGACGAGGCCGGGCTTCAGCTCGACGTTCAGGGGGAAATCGTTTGGTGCCTCCAGCATAAAAGCTGACGTTAGAAACAACCATATCGTTTCACGCAAACCACGCAGAGGTCATTCATGTCCTTCGATCACGACAAATCCCATCCGCCACGCCAGCGGCGCAAAAAATCCGGGGACGGGGTGTACGAACCGGCCGATAATCAGGAGCCTGTGCAGAAAAATCCGACGCTCGATCCCGCCATTTCGTGTGTTTCCGAACGCGCCCTGTGCGAAACCCTCCGGCCGCTTTCGTTTGACGAATACGTCGGCCAGCGCGCCGAGGTGGAGAACATCCACGTGTTCGTCGAGGCGGCCAAAATGCGCACCGATCCCCTCTGCCACCTGCTGCTGTGCGGCCCTCCCGGCCTCGGCAAGACGACGCTTGCGCAAATCTGCGCCCACGAACTCGGCGTCAACATCAAGTCGACGTCCGGGCCTGCCATCGAAAAAAAGGGCGATCTGGCCGGCCTGCTCACCTCGCTTGAACCCCGGGACGTCCTTTTTATCGACGAGATTCACCGTCTCAACCCGGTCATCGAGGAAAATCTCTATCCCGCGATGGAGGATTTTTCGTTTGACGTCATCATCGGCGAAGGCCCGGGCGCACGTTCCGTCAAGCTGCCCCTCCAGCCGTTCACGCTCATCGGCGCGACCACGCGTCCGGATCTCCTGACCAACCCTTTGCGCGACCGCTTTGGGCACATCGCCCGTCTCGACTACTACACGCCCCAGGAACTCGAACAAATCGCGCGCCGTTCGGCCCGGATGCTCGGCATCGCCATCGACCCGGACGCCGTCGCCGAAATCGGCCGTCGCAGCCGCGGCACGCCCCGCATCGCCAACCGCCTTCTTTCGCGCCTTCGCGACTTTGCCAACGTCCGCCGTCTCCCCTCCATCACTCAGCCCCTGGCCGACGAAGCCCTGCGCATGCTCGGCATCGATTCCGCCGGATTCGATCGCATGGACCACCGCATCCTGCGCACCATCATCGAAAAGTTCGGCGGCGGCCCTGTCGGCATCAACACCCTTTCGGCGGCCACCGGCGAGCAGCCCAAAACCCTCGAGGACGTCTACGAGCCCTACCTCATTCAGCAGGGGCTTCTCCAGCGCACCCCGCGCGGGCGCATCGCCACCGTCCTGGCCTACCGCCATCTTGGCCTGCCTTGCCTTTCCGGTCCTCCGAGTTTTGATTTTTAGCGCCTTTTGCGCGAGTTCCTGTGGCTGGGCGCGGGCTGCCTCCCTTCGGTCGACACGCCCCGCGCGCGGCGCTATCTCCCCTTTGGGTCGATACGCGCCGCCTTTTTTTTGTGTGCTTGTCAAACCCGGCGCTTCGCATTAGGACGTGCGCCGCTTTGCGGCGTGTCGTTTCAGAACGCGCTGTGGGGAACGTGTGACCATGGCGTCGCGCCTGGAGGGGGTGGCGGCGTATGCGCGCAGGGCCGCAGGCCCGAGCCCATAGCCGCCCAGGGGGAGACTTCCCCCACCCAGAAAAAACATTCCATCAAAAAGAATTCATAAGGAGAGGGTATGCCAAGAGTCATGTTGTGGGTTGGGGCGGGGCAGATTGGGCTGGCCATTGCGCGTCGGATGGGCGTCGGGATGAAAATCCTCGTGGGGGACGTGCGGCGCGTGCACGCGGAGGTGATGGCGCGCATGATGAGAGAGGCCGGATATGACACCGAGTTTGCCGAAGTCGATGTGGGGGACAGGGCGTCGGTGCGGGAGTTTGTCGCCAGGGGGCAGGCGTTGGGCGACATTGCCATGTTCGTCGGCGCGGCCGGGTTGGCCCCCGAAACGGCGTCGCCCGAGGAGATTCTGCGCGTCGGGCTGTATGGCGCGGCGGTGTTGCTCGAAGAGGTGGGGCGCGTGATTGCACCGGGGGGCGTCGGCGTGGCGCTGGCGGGGCAGTCGGGGCACATGCTTCCTGCGCTGTCGCCGCAGGACGAGGCCTGGCTTGCATCGGCGCCTGCCGGGGAGCTTCTCAAGCTGTCGCTGCTTCAGCCCGAAAACATCCGCGACGCGTTTCATGCCGGCCAGCTTGCACACCACGGGCTGGCACGGCGCGTCATGGCCGAGGCGGTTAAATGGGGGGCGCGTGGGGCGCGGATTAACGCCATTTCGCCGGGCCAGATCGTTACGCCGTCCGTGTGCGATGCGTTCAAGGGGCCTCGCGGGGCACTGTATAAAAAGATGTGCATGGCCAGCCCGGCCGGACGGCCCGGTGTGGCCGATGAGATTGCGCACGTCGCCGAATTTCTCATGGGGCCTAAGGGCGCGTTCATCACCGGGGCGGACATTCTGGTCGACGGCGGGCTTACGGCGTCCTCTCTGTGCGGTGCGCTCAGACCGGAGGCCGCCTCGCGCGTCAAGCTGTACCTGACGAGCAGCGCCGTGGGCACGTATCGCGTCGACGGGGTCGATTACGCCGGGCTCAACCCGCAAAACGGTCTTGTCGACGAACTCCGGCGCGACTGGCGCGGCCACGCCCGGTGTCTGCTCGTCGCTGCCGATCCCGATGCCCATGACATGAACCGCGCCATGGCCGGTGACATGCTCAGGCGCTTCCGTGAAAGCGGGCTTCACGCCGACCATTTTGACGTCTGCGACCGATCCGGCTGGCGCAGGACGATGGACAAAATCCCGCAATACGACGTCATCGTGCTGGGGGGCGGGCATGTGCCCACGCAGAACGCGTTCATGCACGAGATCGGGTTTATGGAGCGTATCCGGGAGTTTGACGGCATCGTCATGGGCATCAGCGCCGGGTCGATGAACTGCGCCCGCACCGTCTATGCCCAGCCGGAACTCCAGGGGGAAAGCCTCGACCCCGGGTATTCACGGTTTATCGAGGGACTCGGGCTCACGGAATGTCAGGTCCTGCCGCACTACCAGTCCGTCAAGGACGACGTCCTCGACGGGCAGAGGCTTTTTGAAGACATCACCTTTGGCGACAGCTATGGCCACGCGTTTATTGCCATCCCGGACGGCAGTTTCATTCTTCAACGCGACGGCCTGCCCGTCCTGCACGGTGAGGGGTATCTCGTGTCCGAAGGCCGGATCGAGCCCATCTGTGCGGACGGCGAAACCCTGCCCCTGGACTGATTGGAAGGAGGCCCTGTGAAACGTTATATCGCGATTCTGTCTGTATTTATGTCGGTGACGGCCGTGTCGTGTGCCTCGCACGCGCCCGTTCAGGAAGAACGCCAGGAGGCTTCCGAAACGGCGGAGATCTTCGCGACGGAACCGACCCGGTCACTCGCCCCAGAACCAGTCCCAAACGGGATCGTCGAAGATGGCCAGGCGATGGATGCGCCGGACTGGACAGCGCTTCCTCCCGCCGAACGCTTGCGCCGTCTTGAGGCGCAGTACGAGGCGGAGCGGACGCCGACTCATGCGTTGGCGCTGGCGCTTGAGTTGCGGGAACAGCCGCTTGTCCCGGCGCGTGCAAACGATCTCCTGCGCATCGCCGCCCAGGCCGGCATCCCCAAAGCCCAGGCGCTCCTTGGGGCCGAACTCCTGCTCGCTCCGGACTCGCGCGCCGAGGCGCTCGAATGGCTCCACAAGGCCGCTCCCCACGAACCCCAGGCCGCCCTGACCCTCATCCAGCACTTCGATTTTCAGTACCGCGAGGCCACCTCCGAGGATCAAAAAGCCCAGGCTCGGAAGGAAATTCTCGACGCCGCATCGTTTGCCCCCGACGCGCCGCTGACGCGCCGCGTGCTTCAGGATCTCAAATAAAGCCCGCGCGTTTGCCCCACGACGCATGCGAACCTTCAAAGGAATTTTGATATGAAAAAAAACGAACTGGTGGCTCCGGTCCTCAAATGGGTCGGGGGCAAGCGACAGCTCCTGGAGACGTTTCGGCCCCTGCTGCCCTCCAAAATCACGACTTACTGCGAACCGTTTGTCGGGGGTGGGGCGTTGCTTTTTCATCTCCAGCCGAAGTGCGCCTATATCAACGATATCAACCACGAACTGATCGGCGTGTACAGGGCGATCAAAGACCACGTCGAGGCGTTGATCGCCGAACTGGAGAACTTTGAGAATACGGCGGAACACTTTTATGCCGTCCGCGACTGGGATCGCGACAAAGAGAAGTATGCGTCGCGCTCCGACATCCAAAAAGCCGCCCGCGTGCTCTACCTCAATAAAACGTGTTTTAACGGGCTGTATCGCGTCAACAATGCCGGAGAGTTCAATTCCCCGTTTGGCAATTATCGAAACCCCAACATCGTGAACGCGCCGGTCCTGCGGGCGGTGAGTGCGTACTTCAACTCGGCAGACATTCACATCACATCGGCAGACTATGCCGATGTCTTGGAAAACGTCCCCAAGGGGGCGTTTGTCTATCTCGATCCGCCCTACGATCCCGTGTCCGATACGGCGAGTTTTACAGGTTACGCAAAAGGAGGATTCTCGCGGGAGGAGCAAATCCGGTTGAGGGAATGTTGTGATGATTTAGACAAACGCGGCATCAAATTTATGCTTTCAAACTCGTCGACGCCGTTTATACGCGATCAATACAACGCTTATGAAATCACCATCGTTCAGGCCAAACGTGCCGTCAACTCGGTGGCCTCAAAACGTGGCAACGTGGATGAAGTCGTGGTGAGGAATTATTGCGCCTAGCCGGTTCGCAGGGTTCTCCAACCTCCTGAGCGAGGGAATGCTCCGCGCTTGGGCACTGGCGCGCGCCGTATGGTTTGATCATACCTCATGTCGTTGACCGGGTAATCGTCAAAACAGGCGGTTCTATGCTGGCGCGCGCCGTATGCTTTGATCATACCTCATGTGAGGGGGAATCCCCCGCACCCCGACCCCACCCATCCCCTGCGTTTCGCCAACGGCGAAACGCTTACCCTCAGTTCGCAATAGGCGATGAACTTCGCGTCGAAGCTCTCGTTTCTTTGGCTCGTTCATCCCCTTTGAATACTGGGCTATCGTTTCGTGCCGTCCACTGGATGCCCCTCAACTCTGCCCCCGTCCCCCTTAGGGAGGGAAGGGGATTTTTGTAATGCGAACGCCCCCAATACCTCCTTGCGCTTGGGGCTATGCCCCAAGTCCTCGCCGGGGTTCTGCCCAAGGCCCCCGCGCGAGGGGGAAAGCCCGCCGCGCCTCCCTCCTTTGGACTTAGGCATTTTATCGGTCTTCCCGTATTGCTCGGAAATAGTCCTCTCTCTCGCGGGGCGACCTGATTCTCGGCACGGGTGCGACATCCTGTCGCCCCCGTGCCGAAGTCGCGGCCGTCCGTGGCTGCGTATAGATGGATTCTTTAAAATCATAAAAATACGTCTTAGGCTTGAACGCGATGTATTGCCAAGATTGGTGCTCCTACGTTTGGGACGCGCAATCATTTAGATAGAAAAGCGTGGCGAGCCCGTATCAGGGAATCTCAATCGACGGATTTCCCCCGGAACTCCGACGCGCTCATCAGAACGACGACCGCGCGGTGATGGAGGCTTATGGCTTTGACTGGCGCACTATGACCGAGATCGAAAACGCGGTGGAGCTGTTCAAGTCGACGTGTGTTCTAACCGCTTAGAACGGCTTTCGACAAAAGTCGACGT